>CAYYYO010000047.1:0-4161 GCA_964476295.1 uncultured archaeon
GCTTTTTCCCATGCCTTTGCAAGGTCGGATGGGTCATGGTCCATTTTGTAAGTGTTTTTTCTTATGTACTCGGATGTGTTGAAGAAGCTTATACATGGCTCTACAACATCTATCAGTGCAAACCCTTTGTGCTTTATGCCAGCCTTTATCATTTCTTTCAGATGCGCGACGTCAAAGCTGGAGGCCCTTGCCACGAAGGTTGCTCCTGCTCCAAGCATAAGTTTTATTGGATTTAATGGATACTCTGGATTTCCGTATGGGGTTGATTTGGTTTTTTCTCCCTGCGGAGTTGTTGGGGAGAACTGCCCTGTCGTTAACCCATATATCCTGTTGTTGTGTATGACCATTGTTATATTGGCATTTCTTTTTGCAGCAAATACAAGATGTGCCACCCCTTCTCCATAGGCATCTCCATCTCCGGCAAACCCTATAACAGTGAGTTCCGGATTTGCAAGTTTCATGCCTGTTATTGTAGGTGGAACTCTTCCGTGAATAGAATAAAAGCTGTTAACATTAATGTAATCCACAATCTTTGCATGGCAGCCTATACCTGAGGATATGACAATGTTTTCAGGTTTTGTGCCCTCTTCTACAATTTCCTGTATCACGCCTTTTATGGCAGCAAGTATTGAGAAATGCCCACATCCGGGGCACCATGTGTTCTTTGCACCTGTTTCCAAATTCATATAATTGCCTCCAGTTTTTCTTTTAGTTCCTCTGGCGTGAACGGTCTTCCGTCATACTTCAAAACTTTTTCTTCTATTCCAAGAATGTCTGCCAGCTGCCCTGTTGCATTTACTTCCACTGCTATGACCCTTCCTTTGAGATGCTTTTCCAGTTCCCATTTTGGCATTGGTTCCAAAAATATGGGTTGTACAACTTTCAGGCCAAGCTCTTCTGCCACTTCTATACAAACGCCTTTGGTTGAGCCCCATGTAAGAAGGGTTACTTCAGAATCCGGGTTTCCATAAACCTTAACTGTTTCTTCTTTCTTCAGTTCTTCCCTTAGCACTTCCATTTTTTTCAGTCTTTTCTCCTGCATCTTTTTTATTATGTCCACTTCTTCCTCAACAGTTATTCCCTTTTCATCATGCTCATAGCTGCTTCCCTTTGCAGTGGAAACCTGACCGGGGAAAGCCAGCGGAGAAATTCCATCGTCTGTGAATTTGTAACGCAGATACTCCCCACTACCATCCCAGAGTTTTGGCTCCTCTTTCTTCACCACAGGGACCTTTACAGAGAATGTGCTTTCGCTTATGTGTTTGTCTACGAGAAGAAATCCGGGAACCTGATATTTCCATGCAAGGTTCATTAATTTTCCTGCAAGTGCATAAGATTCTTCAGCATCTCCCGGTGCTATGACTATCTTGTTTACATCGCCATGCCCTGCCCCAAGAACAAACTTAAGGTCTGCCTGCATGGTGTAAGTCGGGACGCCTGTACTTGGACCTGTTCTCTGACTGTTCACAAAAACAACAGGAGTTTCACTCATGGAGCATAAGCTTATGGTTTCTGTCATCAATCCAAGACCTCCTCCTGATGTCCCTACCATTGTTCTTACTCCAGCAAAGCATGAGCCTACAGCCATGTTTGCAACTGCTATCTCATTTTCCTCCTGTACAGCCACGACTCCCAGGTTCTTTCCGTGTTTGGCCAGATAGTGAAGTATTGAAGAGGCAGGAGTCATCGGATACGCTATGTACATTTTCATTCCTGCCGCAGCTGCACCGCGGGCTATTGCCTCATTGCCTGTCATAACTTCCTGCGGTTCGCCTATTTTCTTAAAATCATGTTTCTTTTCAACAGAATTATAACCAAATTCCAGTGCCTCCAGATTTTCTTCAATCATTTTGTGGAAAGACTTTTTCACAATTTCTTTCCCTATCTCAAGGTTCACTCCAGCATACTTACATATCGCACCTATGAATATGGAATTTCTCAGAAGGGCATGGCCTTTCTCTTTGGCCCAGGAGAAAGCAGGGATTCCAATACCTTCAGCCTTAACCTTGTCAGAGTCATAAATTATTTCCTTTCCTCTCCAGGAGTGCTTTTCTATCGTGTCCTGATTAAATGCAACTATAAGGTCAACATGGTCTTTGTGTGTGCAAACCCTTTTGTCAGAAACCCTTACTATAGAAAAGTTGTGTCCACCTCTTACAAGCGACTGGTAATCATCATAAACAAAAACTTTGTAACCAAGTTCATTGAATATTTTTGCTATGATTACTCCGGACTGTTTTATTCCATCGCCTGCCTGTCCCCCCACAAGAATCGATACTTCCATTTTAACCAACTTTTAAAACTTTTTAAAACTTATAATAATTGTTTTCACTTCTATATAAATTAAATTACTTCTTATCACCAGTTATAATTATAGTATATTCTCTTGGTTGTGAGTATCTTAATTTGATCTGTATTGAACTTTTCATGTGGGTCGCATCTTATTTCAAAATCATTTAATTTCCTACACTTCTCTAATTTGTCATATTTTTCTATAACTTTTCTACCGATATCTTGAAGGTATTTCTTTGTTTTTACTGTAATAATATCTCCTTCTATTCTCTTGGAACTTTTTATCAAGGTAGAATCGGTTCTCCATTCAAAGGTAAGATTAGTTCTTATAAGCTCATCGGAAGTAACTTTTTTAGAATTAGAAAACACGTAAGGCGAAGAATATATAAAAACATTTAGGAAAGCGGAATCGAGATAATTGTCAAGCACATTGAGTAGAGTATTTTTATTCCCTTCGCAAACTATCAAACCATTTGTATTTCTACAATTTTCAAATTTATTTTCAGGAATTTCCTTATTATATTCCGCCCCTACAACTGTTACAGGCATCTCAGAATTCAGTGTGACTTTTTCTGGTTTAATATGAGGTTTATCTGTTTCAATGGCAATTGTATTCTTCTTCAAGTCAACTTTTATATTTTTTATTTTTGTTTCATTGAGGAGATAGAATTTCTCTTTTGTAAAGTTTATTGTTCCTCCAGGAACTATGGTAAAATTACCTGTAATTGTTACACTTAAGGGTTCTCCAGGAATTATACCATTGAAATTTACTTTTATTTTATTGTTTTCGAGGCATATTTTGCTTTTTGGTTCAGATATATATGATTCGTATTTTAAATGAGATACATTTATTTCTTCACATCCGGCATTGTTGCGGTGCAGCCTTAAGGCAGTATCTAAAACATCAAAAAAATATTTTACATCATTCATTCGGCTGTAGCATATCGAATTCTTACATAAGTAAGAAACATTTCCTATCCTCCTATACCAAAACTCTGGGCATTTTACTTCCGTTCTTTCAGTCGTGAATATTAAATCGCATTCCTTTGAAATATTAAAAGGTTCGTAAGGATAATCACTAAATGCTGTGAATAAAACTTTTCCTGAAATTTTATCTCCAAAATAAACAGTGTTGCTTAAAAAGAAATAGAAAAATATTATTCCAACAAAAACAATTATAAGTAAGATTTTCCATCTCATGAGCAACCTCATATTTAATTAAACTTTTTTATTTTTTAAGTTTGGAATATTTAACTCTCTAACATTTCCTTCAAGATTTTCTCAACTTTGGCCCCGAAAATCCGATTAACTAATTTGCCATTCTTGAAAAAAAGAAAGGTCATTGACGTCTTGATGTCGAACTTTTTGGCAAGTTCAGGGTTTTTAACCACATTCACTCTCTCAAAGAAAAGCTTCTCTCCATACTTTTCCTTAAGCTTTTTTATAAGCGGCTCCAGTTTTTCCCTGTCCATGAGCATGCATGGGGAGCAAAAAGGGGAGAAGAACTCTATGATAACATCAGGATATTTTTTAAGAATTTCTTTTAATTTTTCTTCAGTAAGTTCCATAATACTTTTATATCCTTGATTTAATAAAATTCTTCTGATGGGCCGGTAGTCGAGTGGAAACATGTGCCATTAAGACGCTAACACAAGGCGGAACCTTGGCATCCACTGGACAAACTGGTAGAGACCTGATTGGCTACATACCGCGGGTTCAATTCCCGCCCGGTCCACCAAAAGACCCTTTACTCAGCGTAAAGCGTCTACGGAAACTGGCTTGATGCAAAAGACCCTTTACTCAGCGTAAAGTTTTGGAACATAGTTCCAAATACTTGAGACAAAGTCTCAAGACGTCTACGGAAACTGG
>CAYYYO010000048.1:0-4146 GCA_964476295.1 uncultured archaeon
GCTGAAAAAAGAGCCATGAACGGCAGAAGAAGGGGATTTATTCCGGGAAGCTCTGAAGACTGGGCGCTTCCTGAAGGAAGGGTGGCATTGATTCCTATTACTATAATCCTTGTTTCTTTGGTGTGGTTTGTGAGGGAATATCCAGTAATTGTTATATTAGGCAGTTCCGAGTGAGTTGCCTTATAGTCTGTAACCTCAACGTAAAATTTGGTTTCATTTATTGCGGGAGTTAACTGAATGTTGTCGGCATACTTCCTTTCACTGCTCGGGACATCATCGCACTCTCCAACGCTTTCAGCACATTTGAAGGCAAATTTTATCCAGTCCTTGTATTCGGCTGGCGCCTCAATCTCGCCCTCCATCCTCAAGACGTCTCTTATGTTCCCGGTATTCTCAATTGTAACCCAGGTTCCGCCAGTCTCTCCCACAGTCAGGTTAAGCAATTGGTCGTAGTCCGTGCCTACCCCAAGGGTTCCCTCTATCCAGACAAGAATGGTCTGGAGCTGAGCCGCTAAAGAAAAGGAAGAAAACAATACAAAAAAGACAAAAGAAGTCAAAATAATGGATTTGCCGTTCATACGTTAAATATATTTAAATCCTGATTTAAATAATTGTGTTATGAAGAAAGAAAGCAAGAGTTTTGCAGTTCAGTTCGTGGCGGGAATCGCCGCAGGAATTGTTTCAAATTTTGCAGGAAAGCTGTATGCGTTATTTGTTATGGTTGCAGTTCTGGGAATAACCATTCTCGTTCTCAACAGGATTTTAGGGAAGGAAAAGCCGGTATGGTGGTTTAAGAACGGCGGATGGATTTATCTCTTTATGTGGCTCATATCCTGGACTATAGCATACAACCTGTGATCTTATGAAAAGGGTTCTCACCAGCGAGGTTCCAAAGAAGGATGGAACAAAAGTTAAACTGGCCGGCTGGGTCAGGGAAAAAAGGGTTTTAGGTAAGCTTAGCTTTGTTGTTCTGAGGGATAGAGAAGGGGAAATCCAGATAACCCTCAAAAGGGGAGAGGTTGAGGAAAAGCTGCTTGAAATGGTTAAGGAACTTCCAAAAGAAAGCGTTATAGAACTGGAAGGAAAAGTGAAAGTTAACAAGGAGGCCCCGCGAGGTCTGGAAGTAGTTCCTGACAAAATCGAGATTCTCTCAAAAGCGGAGGCCCCGCTGCCAATAGATTTCTCAGGGAAAGTTAACACAGGCATTGACAAGCGGCTTGACTGGAGATTTATGGACTTGAGAAACCCAAAAATAAGTTCAATATTTAAGGTGCAGAGCGAGATATGCAGGTACTTCAGGGAATTTTTCAGGAAAGAGGGGTTTACTGAATTCTGGCCGCCTGAGATAATAGAGTCCGCCCCGGAGGGTGGTGCAGAGCTTTTCGAGGTTAATTATTTTGAAAGAAAGGCATACCTTGCCCAGAGCCCTGAGCTTTACAAGGAACTGTGCACGGGGACAAATTTGGAAAGGGTTTTTTCCATAATCCCTGTGTGGCGGGCTGAAAAGCATGACACATACAAGCATTTGAATGAAGTGAGGCAGATGGATATTGAGGTGGCGTTTGCTGACCAGTTCTCTGTAATGGAATACCTGGAGAAGGCAGTGAAATACATAGTGAAAAATCTGGTTAAGAGCTGCCCGGAGGTAAGGGAATTAAATCCGGGGATAAAGGTCCCGGAAGCTAAAAGAATAAGCTACAGGGAAATGGTAGAAACCTTGAATGAGAACGGGTTTAAGATGAAGTATGGAGAAGACTTATCAACAGAGGGAGAAAAAAAGCTTGCAGAAATTTTTGGTAAAAACACGCTGATTTTTATTCACTCGTGGCCCAAGTCACTGAAGCCGTTTTACATAATGCCGGATGGCGAGGAGAGTGAAGGGTTTGACGCGGATCTTGGTGGACTGGAAATAGCTTCGGGGGGGCAGCGGATTCACAGGCCGGAAATTCTTGAAAAGCAGTTGAAGGAGAAAGGTCTTGACCCGAAAGAATTTAAATTCTTTATAAACTCTTTAAAGTTTGGTATACCGCCACATGCAGGATGGAGCATAGGCCTGGAGAGGTTAACGATGTATGTCTGCAATCTTAAAAATATAAGAGAGGCGTGTCTTTATCCAAGAGACAGGGAAAGATTAACACCCTGAGGGTTAGTATGTGGAAAGTTGATAGGAAAAAATGCTTAAGGTGTGGGGCATGCGTTAGTGTCTGCCCTTTTCTAGCCCTTGAACTAAAAGAAAATGGACTTGTTTTTCACAAGGAACTGTGCACAGAGTGCGGGCTATGTGAAAAAGTCTGTCCTGTGGGGGCAATAAAGGTAAAGAGGGGGAAAAAATGAACAAAGAGTATGATGTTGTAGTTGTTGGGGCAGGACCCGGCGGCTCTGCTGTGGCCAAAAGATGCGCGGAAAGGGGGCTGAAGGTAATCATGCTGGAAAAGAGGCAGGAAATAGGGTCGCCGAAAAGATGCGCTGAAGGATTTACCCATTCTGCAGAAAAAATTTTGGGAGAAAAAATTCCAGAAAGATGCATAGCACAAAGAATAAACGGGGCAATTGTTTACGCGCCAAACGGCAGGAATGTTGTGGTGAAACTTGGAGAAACTGGCGGCTACATTCTTGAAAGAAAGGTCTTTGACAAGTGGCTTGCAAGCAGGGCATCAAGGGCAGGAGCTTATGTCCAGGCAAAAACGGAAGTTGTGGATGTGATAAAGGAAGATGGTTATATAAAGGGCGTAAAGGCAGAGTTTGAAGGAGAAGAGTTTGAAATAAGGGCAAAAGTTGTTGTAGCAGCAGATGGTGTGGAGTCAACGATAGCAAGAAAGGCTGGATTGAACACAACCAACCAGCTTATAAACATAGATTCGGGCTTCCAGTACGAAATGTCAAACCTTAATCTTAAGGACCCGGAGAAAATAGAGATTTTTATGGGGAATGAAATTGCCCCCAGAGGTTACGTATGGATTTTTCCCAAAGGTAAGGATACGGCAAACGTTGGAATAGGTGTGGCAATGTCTCAAAAAACAGCGAAACATTATCTTGATAAATTCATTGGGGAACATCCAGAGATCTTCAAAGAGGCAGGCATAATTGAAGTTAATTCCGGAGGAATTCCAGTTGGCGGCTTTTTGAAGAATATGGTAGCAAACGGATTGGTTGTTGTCGGGGATGCCGCACATCAGGTTAACCCTATTCACGGAGGCGGGCTTAAGGAAGCAACCATTGCAGGGCAGATTGCAGGCGAGGTAATAGCAAAGGCTGTAAAGAAGGGAGACGTCTCTGAAGATTCTCTTTCTGAATACAATAAAATATGGTGGAAGGAAAGAGGTCGCGCACTTGAAAAAGTGCAGAAGCTGAGGGAAGTTGTGGAAAAACTTTCAGATAAAGACCTGAACATGCTTGCTGAAACTCTTACAGGAGATGACCTGATAGAATTCAGCAGGGGGAACAAACTTTTTAACCTTGGCAAGATTCTTCTTAAAAATCCAAAGCTGATAACGCTTGCAAAAAAATTAATTTAAATATTAAAGAAATCTAATAGAAAGAGGTGATATGATGGCTAATCTACCTTTGGCTCCTTTGAAAAGGATTGCAAAGAAAGCAGGAGTAGAGAGGATGTCTGATAAGGCCGTTGAAGAACTTAGGGAAATAGTAGAAGAAATTGCTGATGATCTGGCAAGAGATGCTGTGGTGGCCGCAAGGCATGCGGGAAGAAAAACCGTGAAGGCCCGGGACATAAAGCTTGTCAGCAAGTGAGGTGAATGAATGAAAACACAGAAGGAAGCAAAATCTCTGAAGCCTGGGAATTATGTGGTTATTGATGATGAGCCCTGCAAAGTTCTTAATGTTTCCACTTCAAAGCCCGGAAAACACGGGGCAGCAAAGGCAAGAATAGAGGCAATTGGACTGATAGATGGGAAAAGAAGGGAAATCGTCAAGCCCGGCTCAGCGTCGGTTGATGTGCCAATAATCGAAAAACTCAAGGCCCAGGTCTTATCTGTTTCAGGAAATTCTGTACAGCTTATGGATATGCAGGATTACGAAACGTTTGAATGCGCGATACCGGAAGAGCTTCAGGGTAAACTCAGCGAAGGACAGGAAGTCATTTATTGGAAGGTTCTTGGAAAGAGGGTTCTGGTTGGATAAAGTTTT
>CAYYYO010000049.1:0-4059 GCA_964476295.1 uncultured archaeon
TATAAAATCGCCCAACCTTTTCTGCCCAAGAATTCTGCTTCTCTTCACATATTCATCCATAGAAATTCTGAGTTTCGGCCTTATGTAATCCAGGGCCTCTTTCAGTGTAGAAAAATTTTCATGTCCGCTTCTCATTGCATTTCTCACGTTCTCCCGAACTTCCCATACGCCCACAGGTATCACATAACCTTCATAAACTTCCCTGAAAACCACAACACGGGCCTGCCTTTTCATCCTGTAAAGGCCTTCCACCACGCCAAACCTTGAAGCATAATATCCGCCACCCTGCTTTGCATAAGTCCACCTGCCCTGAAAGGGCTCATGTTCCTCTATTATTTCGGTTTTCTTCAGGTTAAAGCTCCAGAAAGAGCCGGGGGCCCATGCCTCGAAATTCTCAAATTCCCAGCAGCCGGGCATAAGAAGGATAACAAACTTGTTGTGCAAAAATTCTGACATGTAAACCCTGTATTCGTTCAGTTCAGGAAACTCGCGCACTTTTTTCAGGAGATTTTTTGCCACCATGTCATCAACGGCTGTTATGCTCCAGCGGGTGGGAACCATTTTCTTATTTTCCTCCAGCCCGAGGGCTCCTGAAGAAAGGATTGTAGCAAGCTTGTAAACATCTATATCTCTCCTGTAAAGAATTGAAACAGATTCATCAGCTTTAAGCTCATCTGAAACAACTTTTTCAACAGAAGGAGGTACTTTAACATTTTCTGCTATTTTCATTTTCTTTAAAGAAACCGAGGGGCCAACCGGCTGAACAATGTCAGAAAAAGACATTCTGTAAACGGGCTTGCCTTTGAATTCCATTTCCACATCCGTTGATTTCTTGGCCAGTGCCAGAAGCTGGTTGTCCTCCACGAATTTTGATTTGGAGCGTATGGATATCCTGTATTTGGAACGAAGTACCATAGACCTCTTCTCTATTATTTCATCATAGCTCTTGCCGAACCAGGAGCTTGGGTCTTCACCTGCCTCCGGTTCAAGGACACCAAGAGGGCCAACAAACACTTTTGGGTAACCCGCTCTTCCAACAAATATCGAAGGTGATGGCCCGAAGAATTTTTCAGAAACCTTCTTGATTTTATTCTGAACTTTTATTCTCTCAAGGAGGGGGCACCTGTTCATTCCACAGAGGTTCCTGCTACCTTTGCAGTAAATACATAGCTGGGCGGGAGAAACCATATAGTAAAGAATGGGTAAAAAATAATAAATAAGTTAGAATTAGTTATTTCTTTTTTGCCGGCTTCTTTTTCTTTGGTTTCTTCTTTGGCTTTTCTTCAACCTCTGGTATTACTGGTGATTTAAGCTCTTCGCTTTCAATCCATACTATGAGGATTCCCAGGATTATCACTACTGGCGGAATCATTCCCTTTATTACTGTCAAAAATTCTGACCACCAGTCCAAAGAAATTCCTCCAATGGTTGCCCATTGCACTGGTTTTACCGCACCCACTAAAGGAGCGCCTGCTGGCACAAGCAGCCAAAGGCCGAGCAAGATTAATATTATTCCGAAAATCAATTTTATTCCTGCATGCATTTTTCAAACCTCCTTTTGGTTATGTTACAATTTAATTGGACATTATATATAAACTTTGTCCCGAACATTTAAGCACAAAATTTATTAATATATTAAAACAATTACATTTTCTATTGATGATTGCGAGTTAGATGAGCATGATTATAAATCCTGAGGCCAAAGAAATGAAACACTATCCGATTGTTGTTGGGATACCAACCAAAAATTCCGCATCAACTATTCTTCATGTTCTTTCGAATGTTGTAGAAGGCCTGTCAAGATATTTCTCCGAAAGAGCATTGATAGTTATAGCCGATGGTCACTCCAAGGACAATACAATTGACCTTGTGGAAATGTTTTCGCTTCCAAAGAATGTAGATTTAATTGTAAAAAAAGATGAGAAACCTTATGGCAAGGGCTCTGGGGTCAAGTCCACCCTTAAGGTTGGGAAGAGTGTCGGGGCATACTCCACCACAATCATAGATTCTGACCTTGTCTTCATAACCCCAAGCTGGATAGAACTTCTTGCCAAACCGACACTTTACGGAAGGGCTGGACTGGTGGCGCCGTTTTACCACAGGCACAAGTACGATGGCATGATAACAAATGTCCTTGCTTATCCCTTCACGAAGGCAATATATGGCGGCTACAGAAGACAGCCGATAGGCGGTGACTTCTCCATTTCCAAGCAGCTTCTTTATGACCTATTGAAAGAAGATATACCGCATGATTTCGGAATAGATATATTCATAACGACAACTGCTCTTGTTAAAAACTACAAAATAGGAGAAGCTATACTCGGAAAAAAAATTCACAGCAGCACGAAGAAATATTATTCGCCGGAGAAGCATATAGACCCCATGTTCCATCAGGTAGTAAAGCAGATGTTCAAAATGCTTGAACAATATGAAAGCGTCTGGATGAAAAGGAAAAAGCCGGAATACAAAGAAGTTTCATGCGGTGTAAAGAATAATAAATCCGGCCCCTTGAAAATAAACCTTGAAAAAATAAAGGGCTCTTATAAGGGCAGGGCAAGAAAGAACAAGGACATTATTTATAAAATAGCAAAGGAGTATGATGAAGATTTAACGAAAAGTATGACAAAGATAATAGCAAACGAAGAAGGATTGGGCAAGGTAATTTGGGCAAAAATGGTTTATGCTGCTGCATTGAAATACAAGAAAAATAAGAATGAAAAGATTATAGAGGCATTATTAAGCTTATGGTACGGAAGGTATTATAACCATGCGAAAAGAATTGAGAACATGTCATATAGCGAGGCAGAGAGAGAAGTAGAAAGCTGTTATAAAGCATTTAAAAAGTTGAGGAAAGAATTTGCAGAAAAATACACCAGTGCATAAAAATGTTTGGCGTTCATGCTGATTCTAAAGAAAAAAGAGATGCCCTTTCAATTATCGACTATGCTCTTAAAAAGACCTCAATAGAAAAAATTATGAAGGGGTGCGTAAGATTTTCCGGAAACAAGCTAAAAATAAAGAACAGAGAATATAATCTGAAAGATTATGAAAATATTTATGTCCTTGGCTCTGGGAAGGCCTCTTACAGAATGGCCTCTTCGCTCAATTCAATTATTGGAAAACAAATTAAAGAGGGGCTTGTGATCTACACGAAAAAAGACCGGATCGGAAAAATAAAAATTGAGAAAGGAACGCATCCGTTACCGTCTGAACTGAGTTTTGAGGCAACACAAAAACTGCTGAAGGTTGCCAAAAAAATTAAAGAGGGGGATTTGACAATATATCTTCTTTCAGGCGGGACTTCATCTCTCCTTTGTTATCCAAAAATCGGGATGAAAAAATTCATAGAACTAAACAGAAAACTGATAAAGTCGGGAAAAAATATAGGGGAAATAAACAAAGTCAGGATAAAATACTCAAAAATTAAAGGGGGAAAACTTTTGAAACATATAAAAGGAAAAATCGTGAACCTTGTTGTTTCCGATGTTGTTGGGGATTCGTTGAAGTACATAGGCTCTGGTCCTTTGTACTCAAGAAGCAAAAGAGTTGATAATGTGATAATTGCAAATAACAGAATGCTTCTGGAAAAGGCCGCGGAGAAAGCAAGGAAACTTGGATACAATGTAAGAATAAAATACCCCGAATACGAAGGCCCGCCGAGGCCCCTTGCAGAAAGGATTATATCCATTTCCAAGAGGATGAAACCGGGGGATTGCATTATTTCTGGCGGGGAAATAAATGTAAAAGTAAGAGGAGGCGGCAGAGGCGGACCAAACCAGGAGTTTGTATTGTGGTGTTACAAGACAAAAGGAACCATAGCATCAATAGATTCGGATGGGATTGATGGTAACACAAAGGCCGCAGGAGGAATTGCCAGTGAAAGAGATTTCCAAAAAATCGGAAAGAAAGAAATAGAAAAAATGCTGAAAGAAAACAACTCAAATAAATTTTTCAGAAAAATAGGGGGAGAAATAATAACTGGACCAACAGGAACAAACCTGAACGACCTGAGAATTATGATAAAATAATCTATCTTTTTAAACTCTTCTTACATAATGA
>CAYYYO010000050.1:0-4024 GCA_964476295.1 uncultured archaeon
GATGGCGTGAAAGAGGTGACAGACTATTATCGTGGTGAAGGAATTTATGATAAGGTTATGATCGCAAGAGAGTTCCTGAAAGGGAAAGTGCGCGACCTTGTGGCAAGAATGGCCCTCTCAGAGCGCGGAGATGTTTTCCGCGATGTAACGCACTTGCTTCCTCTTTTCGACCATGTCCACTGGCAACTTGATGTAATGTGGAGCGACAGGTGGGAGAATTTTTCAGAGTGGAAGGAAAGGTATAAGAAAGGGATAGAAAATCTTGTTGAGTTCTGGATTCAGGAAATGAAAAAAGGAAAAGTTTGGGGAATCGCCCCATTCCAGGGAATCCTTCGCGTGGATTACGGAGTCCCAAATCTAATGCCTCCCTGCGAGGCCGGAGTAAATTCCGTTGCAATCCTTCCAAACGGCAATATTATCTCATGTCCGATAGCCGTGAGAGAGAAATGGGCCTTCCTTGGAAACATAGACTCCTTTCATACAAAGTGTGGAATAGGAGAGCCCTGCACATCCTGCCCCTATCTGAAATACTGCGGTGGCCGATGCCTTTACGCTTACAAGGAAAGGTACTGGGGAGAGGAAGGATTCAGGCAGATTTGCGAAATAACAAAGCATACGATAGACACACTCCTGAACATGGAGCCGGAAATAGATGAACTTCTCAGGAAAGGAATAATAAGAAAAGAAGATTTGATTTATCCCACGTACAATAACTCCGTGGAAATAATACCTTAAAATTTTAAATTTTATCTGAAACAATATTTCTTATGGTTAAAATAGGTATAATCGGCGGCTCAGGACTGGACAACCCAGATATTCTGAAGGACTCGAAAGATGTGAAAGTGGATACGCCTTACGGGAGCCCATCCAGCCCTTTAAAGATTGGCAAAATAGAAAATGTTGACGTCATTCTTTTGGCTAGGCACGGCAGGGACCATACCATTCCTCCCAGCCAGGTAAATTTTCGGGCAAACATCTGGGCATTAAAGAATTCGGGAGCCACCCACATAATTGCAACAACTGCATGCGGCAGCTTAAGGGAAGAAATAAGAAGGGGCGATTTTGTTATACTTGATCAGTTCATTGACTTCACAAAACAAAGAAAGTCAACTTTTTATGAGAAATTTGAACCCGGAAACCCTGTCCACACGCCCATGTCAGAGCCATTTTCTTCATACCTGAGAGAAAAACTGATAGAAACTGCAGAAGAACTGGGGTTTAGGTATCACAGCAGGGGAACAGTCATAACCATAGAGGGTCCAAGATTCTCAACAAAAGCCGAGTCGCATATGTTCAGAAAGTGGGGAGCCGATGTCATAAACATGAGCATTGCAACAGAGGCAGTCCTTGCAAATGAAGCAGGAATACCATATGGCGTTGTGGCTATGTCAACAGATTACGATTGCTGGAAAGAAGACGAGAGCCCTGTCACATGGGAGGAAATCCTCAAGGTTTTTAACGAAAATTCAGAAAAGGCGATAAAACTTCTTGTCAAGACAATTCCAAAAATAAAATAACTATTCAGCAGGGTTTACAACCCTTCCCATAAACAAAATGTTTCCTGTATCTTTTTGCTGAATTATGAATAAAAACGGATGGTCTGCCCTGAACACAATACTTTCTGGCATGGCAGTTAATTTCATGCCCACCCCTGTCGCTGCAGCAGCCTCTGTCCCTTCTTCATCAACTTTAACATAAGCTTTATGAATTACAAAATCTATGAACAAATCCTTTTTGCCGCTTATTCCTGAAAAATCAGCGCTTGGTGTAAAAGCGGTTGGCATTCCCAGAGTCTTCAAATTTTCATTCAAAAGATACTTTGTATCAAACTCAAATTTCGGAAGATATATGCTCTCTATTTTTGTTTTTTTCATTTCACTCTTCCATTTTTCAAGATTTTCTGCTGTCAGATGTATGCTGTTCAAATCCTTTTCTGGCAGTATGATCAGCATGGAAACATTTTCTCCTTTGTAGGGAAGCTCCAAAATCTGCAAGTCTTCTAAATGAGCATAATTGAACATTGCCTTCTCAGGTTTCATATACATCATAGGAACCTTAACAACATTCGTCGGTGTTATTTTAAAATCCCTGTCTTTTGTATCTTTCGGATCAAATTGCCACTTCCATGTTCCTTTGAAATAAATTGCATTCGTGATGACCAATCTTGTCATTGAATCTAAAAAACCCTCCGGGATAAGCTCTTTTATTTTTCCGTTTGTTTGTTCCTCGATGAAACTGTTAATAGTTTGCCTCGATTTTTCCGTTTCCTTAATAAAATCCACATTCGTTGCCTTTCCCCCGTAGTACCTTTCAATAACTTCCGTATAATTTTTAAGCACGGGGTAATCTTGCTGGACCCATAAGGCATTCCCAGTCCTCAATTCGTAATCTTGATTCCCGCTGTTGATTCCATTGTAAATTGCTGCAAAATTGGATCTGAGTTTGCTGTAGTCCGGAAAATGGAAAACAGATTTTATTTCTTCCGCTGTCTCAGCTCTTGCCCCCTCATAAACCATTGCAAGTGCCGATGAAATGCTGTAGGGAGAAAAGAAAATGTTCTCTGTTTCACTCTTGCTCAAATCCGAATAAAGTTCGAATGCAAACTGGTTGTTTGCATTTACCACTTCTATAATTCCTTCTTCTGTCGAACCCGTGTCATCTGCTTCGGGGGGATTTGAAGGTTCGTAGGGATAAAGAAACAAAACAGCAGTGCCTGTTGCCGCTGCAATGGACAAAAGAAGAACCAACACAATTAAAAACTTTTTACTCATTTAAACCAAACTATATAGGGTTTTTATAAATAAATTATTACTGAAGATTTAGGTATAATTATGAAACTCGCTGTTTTGTTCTCCGGAGGAAAGGACTCATGCCTTGCCCTGCACAAGGCCATGCAGAAGGAAGAAGTGGTCTGTCTGCTCACTGTTATTTCAAAGAATCCGGAAAGTTTTATGTTCCACACGCCGAACATCCATCTCACCGAGGTTCAGGCAAAGGCCATAGACCTGCCGCTGATTTCTGTAACAACTGAAGGTGAGAAGGAAAAAGAACTGAAGGAACTGGAAGAAGTTATAAGAAAGGCCAGGGAAGAGTTTGGAATAGAGGGAGTGGTTACTGGGACAATAGAATCCGTTTACCAGGCCACACGGATACAGAAAATCTGCGACTCTCTGGGGCTGTGGTGCTTCAACCCCCTGTGGCAGAAGAGCCAGAAGGAAGTTTTGGAAGAGCTCGTGGAAAACGGTTTTGAAGTTCTGATAACAGGAGTCTTTGCAGAACCTTTCGGGAAGGAATGGCTTGGAAAAAGGATTGACAGAGAGACTGTGAAAAAACTTGTCGAAACCGAGGGAATCAATCCTGCCGGAGAAGGAGGAGAAATAGAAACCACTGTAGTTGACGCACCTTTCTTCAGGAAAAAAATTGAGGTAAAGAGTTATGAAATCAAATTCGAAAGGAATTCCGGTGTAATGGAAATAAAGAAAACCGAACTGGTGGAAAAATGATTTTGCTTGTTGACCTTTGCTATGAAAAGGATTCGTTGAGCAGTTACGAGTTTGTAAAGCCCATTGAAAAAATCGTGGGAAAAAACTTTACTGTAAAACATTATACAGAGTTAGACATGGAAACAATTCACTCCTCTGAAAAAATAATCCTCTGCGGCACGGCCCTGAAAGACAACTCCTATCTTGAAAATCTGGAAAAATTCAAGTGGTTGAAAGAAATTAAAAAGCCAGTCCTTGGAATATGCGCGGGAATGCAGGTTATTGGTCTGATGTTTGGGGCAGAACTTGTCAAGGCAAAGGAAATTGGAATGACCCCCATAAATCTTCTGAAAGAAAATAAGCTTTTCTCTGAGGACATCTATGTTTACGAGCTCCACGGCTTTAGTGTAAAGCCGAACAGTAAGTTTGAAGTTCTTGCAGAATCTGATGTATGCGTGCAGGCGATAAAGCACAGAGAAGGAGAGATTTACGGAATAATGTTCCACCCGGAAGTAAGGCAGGAAAAAATAGTAAGAAACTTT
>CAYYYO010000051.1:0-3885 GCA_964476295.1 uncultured archaeon
GTTTGACTTAATAATATTCAACCCTCCCTATCTTCCGGAAGAGCCCGGACTCTATGAGGGCTCAGAGCAATGGGCCGGAGGAAAGACAGGGAGGGAAGTTATAGAAAGGTTTGCCAACAGCGTGAAAAAATATCTGAAGAAAGATGGGAAGATTTTAATTGTTATATCATCCCTCACAGGATTAGATGAAGTTAAAAAAATATTTCAGGAGAGGGGGTTCTCTGTAAAGGTTGTGAAAGAAAAGAAAATACCATGGGAAAAACTTTATGTACTGGAGATAAGAATAGGTTAGTATGAAGATAATTTCTGTTAAAAATCTGGTAAAGAAATACAAAGATGTTACAGCTGTTGATGGAATAACTCTTGAAGTTAAGAAGGGAGAGGTATTTGGATTTCTCGGGCCGAACGGCGCCGGAAAAACAACAACTATAAAAATGCTTGTCACGTTGCTGAGACCAAGTGAAGGGACTGCATACATAGACGGACATGACATAAGGAAAGAACAGGATAAAGTAAGAAGCAAGATAGGAGTGGTTTTTCAGACCCCTGCGCTTGACGACCAGCTCACGGGAAGGGAAAATCTCGATTTCCATGCAAGGATGTATGGAATGAAAAGTGAAAAGAGGAAAAGGAAAATAAAGGAGGTTTTGAATCTCGTGGGGCTTGAAAACAAAGCGGACACCCTTGTAAAAAATTACTCCGGGGGCATGAGAAGAAGGCTTGAAATAGCAAGAGGACTTATGCACTCTCCAGAGATTCTTTTCCTTGATGAGCCAACTCTCGGCCTTGACCCCCAGACAAGAAGGTCTATATGGGATTACATTAAAAAGCTGAACAAAGAGAAAGGTGTGACAATATTTCTCACGACACATTACATGGAGGAGGCAGAATCCTTATGTGATAGGGTGGCCATAATAGACTATGGAAAAATAATTACTGTCGGTCCGCCGGGAAAACTTATGAATAAAATAGGCAGGGGAGTTATTCATATTTCCTGCTCTGAAACCAGAAAATTGGCAAAAATTCTAAGCAAAAAGGATTGGGTAGAAAGCATTAAGTTGCACAACTCCACGCTGACCATCGGAACAAAGAATGTGGAAAAGAGATTAACAGAGATTGTAAAATTGTGCAAAGGCTCTGAGATAAAGTCTTTGGATATAAGAAAGCCTACGCTGGAAGATGTTTTCATATACTATACAGGGAGAAAAATGAGAGAAGAAGAGGCCAGTGCAGCAGAAAAAATGAGAAATGCATTCAGGGGGAGGTAAATGAACGTTCAGGCAATTTATGTCATGTGGTTAAGGCAGATGAAAAGGTTTGTAAGAACAAAGAGCAGGATAATCTCCAATATAATACAGCCGTTTCTTTTTCTCTCGGTGCTGGGTCTCGGAGTGGGAAATATGGCAGGCTCAGTTCATGGCATAAATTACATAGACCTCTTAACTCCGGGAATAATATCAATGTCTATTATTTTTCCTTCTGTTTTCGTGGGGCTTTCAGTCCTGTGGGACAGGCAGTTTGGGTTTCTGCAGGAAGTCCTTGTTGCACCAGTCAGCCGGTTATCAATAGTATTGGGCAGGACACTTGGCGGGGCAACAACCTCACTTATACAGGGCCTTATTGTGCTTGGTGTGGCAATAGCCCTTGGAATAAAACTCCAGATTTCAATTCTTACCCTGCTTTCATTTATTTTCATGGCTCTCATATCTTTTGTAGCAATAGGCATGGGTCTGATAATAGCATCCAGAATGAAAAGCATTGAGGGATTTCAATTCATAATGTCTCTCTTCATAATGCCGCTTGTTTTCCTATCGTCTCCATTCACAACAATAGATTCTCTCCCGGGATGGCTAAAAGCTGTAGCATACGTGAATCCAATAACCTATGGCGTTGATGGACTCAGAGGAACCCTTATAGGGTATTCTTATTTTCCGGTATACATTGACCTTGCAGTTCTGGTTTTTGTATCTCTCTTGGCATTGGGCACTGGCGCATACATGTTCAAAAAGAGTGAAGTTTAATTTTTTTAACTTTATAGGATAATTCTAATTATGCCAACCAATCTTCCAGCCGAGTGGAGCAAATATTACGAGGCCTATCAGAATGCAAGGACTCCGGAAGAAAAGATAAAGGCGCTGAAAGAAGTGATAGCGCATACTCCAAAGAACAAGGCCACAGAAAAGATTCTTGGGCAGTTTAAGAGAAAGCTCGCAGAACTTAGAAAAGAAGTAGAGAAAAGAAAGGCAAAGTCAGGCGGAAGGTCGCTCTCAGTTCCAAAAGAGGGTGATGCACAGGTATCGATAATTGGTCTCCCGAATTCCGGCAAATCCACGTTCCTTAAAAGACTTACAAATTCAGAGCCGAAAATAGCTGACTATCCTTACACTACAACGGAGCCAGAGGTTGGAATGTTTGAGTTTGAAGGCGTCAAGATACAGCTTGTGGAGATTCCATCCACATTTACTTCACAGGTACTTTCAATAGCAAGGACATCTGACCTTATAATATTTTTGATAGGCGAAGCTTTAGATAAAAAAGAGCAGGTCAAAGAACTGAAAAAGCTAAGGGAAAAGGAGGGATTCAAGAAGTACATCTTCGTGGAGTCAGGCATATCGGAGAAGGAACTGTTTGAAAAAATTTGGGTCAATCTTGGCCTAATAAGAATTTACACAAAGGAACCGGGAAAGCCGCCAGGTAGGCCGATAGTTATGAAAGCGGGCTCAACCGTAGAAGATGTTGCAAAAAAGTTGCATAAGGATTTTTTGAGATATTTTCATTATGCCAAAATTTCAGGACCCTCAGCAGAATTTGATGGGCAAAGGGTAGGACTGGAACATAAGCTCAAAGACAAAGATGTGGTGGAGATTCACTTGAAATAATTTAATTTCTTTTTTAAAAAGTTGTTCAGTTTCCTGAATTCTGCCGAGGTTGGTCTTCTTCTTTTCCATACTTCTATTCTTATTTTATCTTTCCTGTCTCTTGGGATAATGTGATAGTGAACATGAAATATTGTTTGTCCTGCAGTTCTTCCGTCATTAAGAAATATGTTACAACCCTCATGTGTTTCTCTCAAAATTTTTGCTATCAGAACAACATGATCTATGAGTTCATGTTGTATATATTTTGGAACATCCTCTAAATAGGTGAAATGATTTTTGGGTATCACAAGAACATGCGCATCTTCTTTCTCCGGAAAACTCATTGAGAGAAATGAAAGTGTGTTTGGAGTTTCGTGAAGAACTATAAAAGGTAATCCGTTTTCCTGCCTTTTTCTTTTGCCATTGACAAAATCACAGAACAGGCACATATTCAATTTTTTGAAATTTATAAAATAAATATAAAAGTTTAGATCTATGGTGCCTGGGACGGACGCTTCTAATTGTATTATAACTTATTCTTTTTTTAGGGTCTTTGTCTGGGTTATTGTTTATATAGTTTTGAATTTATTTATAAATTTAGTTTAAGGTGATAATTTGATGATAGAAGAAAAAACATTTGAAATTCTTAAAGAAAGAATAAAAGAAAGTATTAGAAAAAAGAGAAATGAAGGATTTGAATTTACAAGAGATAAACACTGTCCCCACTGTAGTATAGATCAAATACCGAATCTAAGAAAGCCACAAAATAACTGTTCATTACACAAATGGAGAAATTTACGTTATCAAATAGGATTTGTTGTTTTTTCATCTAATCTAAAAGAATTAGAAGATTTATCTAAAAAAGAATTAGAAGATTTGAAAAAAAGACTCGAAAAGGAAATAGCGATAGAGATGGGGATTTTATAATTCGGGGTGTTAAAGATGGTTAAACTACAAGAATTTAAGAATAGATTTTTTATAACAATTCCAAAAGAATACATAGAATTGAAAAAATGGAGTAAAGGTC
>CAYYYO010000052.1:0-3855 GCA_964476295.1 uncultured archaeon
GGTGTAAAATCTGTGGAAATATAGTTGAAGTTTTGCATGCTGGAGTAGGAGAATTAGTCTGCTGCGGACAACCAATGGAACTTATGAAGGGCAAAACTGGGGATGAAGGAAAGGAGAAGCATGTTCCAGTGGTGGAAAAAACAGAAGAGGCAGTGAGAGTGAAGGTCGGTTCTGAACTACATCCAATGGAGGAAAAGCATTACATAGAATGGATCGAGATAATCGCAGATGGAAAAGTTTACAGGGAGTATCTGAAACCCGGAGAAACCCCTGACGCTGTTTTTTACCTTAAAGCAGAAGATGTGAAGGCGAGAATTTACTGCAATGTTCACGGTTTATGGGAATCCGGGTAAAACATTTATAGAATAAACCCGATTATTTAGTCAGGTATGCATGGTTCTGATAGAGGTTATTTTAAACTTCTTTAGAAGAAGGTTTACATTCAGATATCCTAAGGAAAAGCCAAAACTTCCCAAGAATTTCCGGGGTCCTGTCAAGTGGAACAGGGATACCTGCATCTTCTGCGGGCTTTGTGCAAAAAACTGCCCGGCCTATGCCATAAAAATAGACCGTGAGAAGAGGGAACTTACGATAGACCCTTATAAGTGCATAAGCTGCGGCCTTTGCGAGGAAAACTGCCCAACCAAGCCGAAATCCATTTTCCTCACAGAGAGGTTGCATGTAAGCAAGGTGAAAAAATGAAACATGAAAAATCTGCGGGGGCTGTTGTGTTCAGGAAAGAGAATGGGAAAATCCTTTATCTTCTTCTGGATTACAGTTACAGGTCAGAATACCTTGGGTTTCCCCGTGGCGGGGTTGAACCGGGAGAGAGTGAGAAAGAAGCCGCGCGGAGGGAGATAAAGGAGGAGACAGGCCTTGATGTGAACTTTATAGAGGGCTTCAAAGAGACTGTCCACTGGTTTTACAGGAGAGATGGTGATACTGTCAGCAAAACCTTGGTTCTCTTTCTAGCCGAGGCAAAATCAGATCAAGTAAAAATTTCCGAAGAGCACATTGGGTATGAGTGGTTAACATTTGAAGAGGCCGTTGACAAATTACAGTTTGAAAACTCAAGGAACGTTTTGAGAAAGGCACAGGACTTTCTTTTTAACCTGGAGAGAAACAGCTTAAGGAGGTTTGTTAAATGAGTTTAATTGAAACATGGGTAAGGGACATTACATCTTACGGGAGCTTGGCAACAATCGGATTTATTTTTTTCGGGCTTTTATCTCTTGGAAAAACAGGAATTGCCATTCAGTTCTTTCTAACAAATTTTTTCTGCATGGTTATAATTTATGTGATAAGATTCTTCTATTTTCGCGCAAGGCCGTCGGGGGCAAAAAAATCTTACACGTCAGTTGCGGACCGTTTGATTGACTCATCTTTTCCAAGTGTTCATGCCTACAGGGCAGCAGTGGTACCTATGATATTATCACAGCTGGTTCCTGTTTATACATCCATTCTTATCTGGGTTCTTGGTTTTGGCATATGTTTTTCCAGAATTTATTTGAAAAGGCATCATGTAACAGATGTGGTTGCAGGTTTCATAATTGGAATTATAGTTTCATATTTAGTTATGTTCATTTGGTGAGTTGATGCCAAAGTTTGTTGTCCAGAAGCACTATGCCTCTCACCTGCACTATGATTTCAGATTGGAGATGGATGGAGTGCTGAAGAGCTGGGCCGTGCCTAAAGGCATTCCAACCAAAGAGGGTGTGAAGCATCTGGCAGTTCAGGTGGAGGACCATGAACTGAGTTATGCGGATTTTGAGGGAGTTATACCAGAAGGGCATTACGGTGCAGGAAAAGTAGAAATATGGGATAAGGGAGCTTATGAGTTGGAGAGCAAAAAGGACTGGAAAATCGTCTTCATTCTTCACGGAAAAAGACTTAAGGGAAGGTACACAATCCTTAAGTTCAAAAAGGCAGGAGCAAACCAGTGGCTGATTTTCAAGGCAAAGGAGAAATCTAGGAAAATAAAGATTATTTGTATATAGCTTTTCTATGACCTATTTTAAGAATAAGAAGAGAAAAATTCTCCTGATCAATGTCCATAATTATTCTATAATCACCAACTCTTAACTTATATCCTGGGTCTCCCACAAGTTTTGTAACATAATGTTGAGGTCTTACTCTAATCCTCTCTAATACAGATAGAATTCTTCCTTGGATTTTTTTCTCTAATTTTTTAAATTCTTTCAATGCTTTATCTGTGAAAAGAACTTCATACATCTATTTCAGCTCTTTTTTAACTTCAGAAAGAGTATGAACTTTACCTCTTTTAATTTCTTCGCGAGCTTCTTCAAGTTCTCTTTTAGTTTCTTTGCTTATCTCCTGTGCATCTTCTATCAGATCCCATATTATTTCCTCATAGGTTTCTCTATTAAAAAACTTTCTTTTCCCAAGTTCTTCTTTTAGTTTCGTACTTATTTGAATTGTAGTTTCCATAATTAATTATAGTCTACTATAGTATATAAATTTATGATATATGTGAGAAAAAAATACTGCAATTAAGAAATGTCAGAAACGTTAGGGATATTTTATTTAAATATTATTTCTTTTGCAATTTTCTTTGCTTTTTCTACTGCCTTTAAAATTTCTTTGGATGGCTTGGCTCCAAACTCTGTGGTTTTGGGCTGGGCACATACGAAATACGCTTCCTTCGGTTCTGCGATTTTCACAAGCAGGGAGAGCGGAAGCCGGTGGGTGGAAAGTGATTTTTTTGATATCTTTTCAGGGTCTACGAGCTCTATGGTACCGGCTTTTTTTCCGAGAACAGCAGTATCTACAATTATGAGCTTGTCTATATCTTTAACCTCTCCTATGAAATTTTCTGGCGTTTCCCCTGTCCAGAAAATGACGTCAGGCCTTTTGATTTCCTTCTGCAATTCTTTGACTACAAGAAGGCCAAATACATCATCACCGCGAAGTTCATTTCCAACACCAAGCACAACTATCATATATTTAAATTCTTCTGAGAAAATAAAAACATGAATATTGAGGAAGGAGTTATCTGTGAGATAAACGGGGATAAGGCAAAGGTTAAGATAGGTAAGAGCAGGATAAGAGAAGTGAAGATGAATAAAAATGATAATTTCAGAGAAGGAGACATCGTGAAAATAATGATGGGGCTTATCGTGTGCAAAGCTTAGGTCGGGAAAATGAATTATGGAGAAATTCTTTTTTCAAGGTTTGTTTATTCTGCATGGGAAGGTCATAAATGCACTGTTCCAATATCTGAAGGAGAAAAAAGAAAAATTTTGGATGAGCTATACCTCTGCGGGACAGGAAACGGAGAGTTTCCGAAAAAGATAATGAATTATCCAACTAAATTCTATGGGCATCTTGAGGGCTTAAACGAAAAAAATGTCAGGGATTATATATACTATAAACATCCCAAAATTGTTTTTAAACAATTAGAGAATATTCCAGAAAAGATTCTGAATGGAATAAAGAAAAATTGCATAGTTTGGGTTTGCGAAGCCATAAATTCTGAAAAGGTGGAGCATCCGCTGGGTCATGAGCTTAAACCAAAGAAAGATTTTTGTTCATTTGAAAAAGGCGATTTAGTTTCTGTTCACTGGAATTATTCTGTAGAAAAAGTTGATGAGGCATTCGGTAAAGAGGTTAATGAGAAAATAATTAATTCTTTCCTTTAAAAATCGACAAAAATCGATATAAACTTTATATATAAGCATCACCCTTTTTAAAGTAGGTGAAATCAAAATGGCAACGGAATTACTCTACTTAGGAGTAGTTTGCATGTTATTGCCAGTATTTGCAGAGTACGCAAAAATCAGAAAAGGAGCAGAGAAAGCATTCAACTGGTTGGCAGTTGGAGGAATTTCCTTCATT
>CAYYYO010000053.1:0-2252 GCA_964476295.1 uncultured archaeon
CTTAAAAGAGAAAAAAAATTCTAAATATTTAATAATCTCATAATTATTATGAAAGCAGCTATTGGTCTCTCTCGGAAATGGGACGCATACGAGGCAGGAAGGGAAGTTGCAAAGGATGCGCTGGATAAGCTTGGGACAAATCCTGATTTCCTTCTTTTATTCTCTACAATTCATTACAAGGATCACGGGGGTTTTAAAGAATTTCTGAGGGGGGTGTGGGATATCCTGCCGGAAGGGACCCCGCTCATTGGAGGGACTGTCACTGGTTTCATAATTCCCCGAGGTTGCTATGCGAGAGGTGCGACAGCTCTTGCAGTTTCTTATGAAAAAATGGATGTAGCAATAGGGTATGGAACTGAGACGAAAAGGAATCCGGAAAAGGCTACTAATATGTGCATTGAAATGATAAAAAATGGTTTGAAAGAAACGAAATATCAAAAAAAAATTCTTTTTAACATTGTTTCTGGTTCCATAACGATAAAGATACCTGGTTACGGATATAAAAAAGTGATAGATTCTGATTTTTTAAGCAAATCCATAGTTAAATTTTTTTCATTAATGCGTTATTTAACTAAGAAAGGTTTGGGAAGGGAAGATGAAATCTTTGAAATGATTTCTAAGAAATTGTCTGATTACAAAATGATTTTGGTTTCATCTTCTGATAATTATAAAGGTTTTTTCAATTATCAGTTTTTCAAAAACAAAGTTTTGACGAACTCCATGGTTTCATTGGGACTTGCAACAGATCTGGAATTTGATGTGCTTACTTCCTATGGAGTAAGAAAAAGAGATATTAAACTTGAGATAACAAAAGTAAGTAAAGATGGGCATATTATTCAGGAGATTAATAACAGACCTGCTGTGCCTGAATTATATAGAATTCTAAATTGGCCGCCCAACTTTTTAAGCGATGAAACCATACTCAACAAAATTCTTTATTATCCTTTATCTGTAAAAAGAGGTGAGAAGGAGGTTCCATTGATAATGGCAATGATACTAAAGGATTTTATAGTAACCCCTGGAAAGGTTAAAGAGGGTGAAGTTTGGATACTTGAAATGAGTGGCAAGAGTCTTCTCAATGCTGTAGAAGACAATCTTTCTTCTTTTAAAGGAATTTCACCAGCAATTGGATTTTCCTCCCTTTGCGTGACCCTTTTGCAAACTCTTGGAAATAATGTATGGGATATAAGAAAAGCTATGTTAGATTATTTCAAAGAAAGGCCCTTTCTTGCTCTTTTTTCAACAGGAGAGGGAACATACTCTCCCCAGAGAGGGTTTCATTATGCCAACATGTCATACAATACAGCCGTAATAGGTTCAAAAAAAATCAGTTCAAAACTTTAAATAAGTAATTGCTAAATAAGTATAAAACCTGCGATGTGCCATCCTCCATCGGGCGGGAGGTATCGGAACCATTCTGAGACTTTGTCTCAAATTTTGGAAACAAAGTTTCCAAAACGCGGAGTGGTTCTGATTTTCTTCATCAAGCCGGGAGGTATCGGAACCACGCGGAGTGGTTCTGATTGGTGAAGGCAGAGAGGTGATATGAATGGGAATGTACAAAAGAGTAAAAGAACTATGGAAAAGGCCTAAAGAAACTCTTGGAAACCTCTGGAAACAAAGGCTTATTGAATGGAGAGAAGAAAAGGCCGTTGAGAGGATAGAAAGACCTACAAGAATCGACCGCGCAAGAAACCTTGGATACAAGGCCAAACAAGGTTATGTCTTGGCAAGAGTAAGAGTTAAAAAAGGTGGGAGAAAGAGGCCGAGACCCCGAAAAGGCAGAAAACCAAAAAAAGCTGGTGTAAAGAAATTTTCTCCTGGTAAAAGCCTTAGGTGGATAGCAGAAGAGAGAGCCGAAAGAAAATTTCCCAACCTGGAAGTTTTGAACTCTTATTATGTTGCTGAGGACGGGATTTATAAATGGTACGAGGTTATACTCGTAGACCCAAATCATCCTGTCATTAAAAAAGATAGAAAAATAAACTGGATCTGCAAAAGCAGGGGAAGAGTTTTCAGGGGAAAAACATCTGCAGGACAGAAAAGCAGAGGCCTCAGAGGAAGAGGGAAAGGATACGAAAAATCTCGATAAAAAGCGTATTTTTAACCTTTTATATGCCTTTTTGTCATTATTTAATAGGTGGGGGTAGATTTTTCTCTACCTTTTTCCGTGGAAATTTTATGATTCGTGGATGGAAAACGAAAGTTAAAATTCCTCAAAGGGTGAAAAAATGGAATTTTATGATTTCGTT
>CAYYYO010000053.1:2352-3799 GCA_964476295.1 uncultured archaeon
AAACGAAAGTTAAAATTCCTCAAAGGGTGAAAAAATGGAATTTTATGATTTCGTTGAAGGGGAGAATTGGAAACGAAAGTTAAAATTCCTTAAAAGGTGAAAAAATGGAATTTTATGACATCAATGTAAGGATAGAAAGCTTGAAGGAACTGGATGAAGTAATAGAAATGGCAAAGAAACTTGGATATTCCGGCATAGGCCTTGTTGAAAATTATGCAAATCTAGACCAGTTTAAGAAAATTAAAGATATGGCCAGATCTGTCAAAGAAATCAAGATTTTTCCAGGAATAGAAATAGAGGCAAACGGTGTCAGGGAGTTAAAAAGAATGATATACAAAGCCAAAAAATTTTCCAACTTTATCATTGTTTCCGGGGGTGAATATAAGATAAACAGGGCTGCAGTGGAAGATTCAAGGGTTTCTATGCTTTCTCATCCCGAATACAAAAGGTCTGATTCCGGCATGGACCATATAATAGCAAAACTTGCTGCTGAAAAGAACGTGGCAATAGAGATAAATTTTCATGAAATTTTAGAAACTTTCAGAAAAGTGAGGTCCTTTGTTCTTAATCATATGAAAATGAATGTTGAGCTTGCACAAAAATATGGGGCTCCTATTGTTATAACTTCTGGCGCGAAAGGTAAGTGGGAAATGAGAGACCCGAGAGAACTTGCAGCAATAGGCCAGATACTTGGCATGAATCTGGAGGATTCCATGAAATCTGTTTCTGAGATTCCTGAAAGAGTGGCAGGTGGTTTGATTGGCTGACCGTCCAAAAACCCTTCCACCGACTCTAAGGGAAAAGAAAAGGTACTTGGCCTTTGAAATAATTAGCGAAGAGAAGGTTGAATTTGGTGACATATTGAATGCCTTCTGGCACTCCCTCCTGAATCTCATAGGAGAGCTTGGCGCATCGCAGGCAAACATATGGTTTGTAAGCGATAGCTGGGATGCAGAAAAGCAGAGAGGCCTCATAAGGTGCGATAACAAATACGTAGAATATATTAGAGCTGCTCTGGCTCTGATAGAAAGAATAGGAGACAATAGGGTTATTGTTTACACGCTCGGCGTCAGCGGAACCATGAAAGCGGCCAGAAGAAAATTCTTTGGAGAAAGGACATTAGAGGATTTTGAAACTTCTACTGATGAAGTGCCTGAAAAAAAATGAATCTGTATGAGCTTTCTAGGTTTTGTAAATGTAATTGGAGCCCCCGGTGCGATTCTCACCCGAGGGAGGGACACCAAGGTTTCCCTCCCTAAGGGATTACTCTCCCTTCCTAAACTATTGGGCAAACACGAAGTGTTTGCAAACATTATTATGCAATTCCTTCCGGAATTGCAAATTCTTTGCATACAAAACTTTCTTTCTAAGAAAGGTTTGTTTTCGAACTCCCGACCTCTGCCTTACTCAAGCCTGCTGACTTAACCAAGCCGATTTCCGCCAGCGT
>CAYYYO010000054.1:0-3778 GCA_964476295.1 uncultured archaeon
AAATGGATGTAGCAATAGGGTATGGAACTGAGACGAAAAGGAATCCGGAAAAGGCCGCAGAGAACTGTGCAAGAATGATAAAGAAACATATGGATAAGTCCACATACAAAAGCAGATTTCTGTTTAATTTTATTTCCGGACCCGTAACATTCAAAATGCCTGGACTTGGAAGGGAAGATGAAATCTTTGAGAAAATGGCAAAAAAATTCCAAGAATATAAAATGGTTCTTGGGACTTCAATGGATGATAAAGGTTTTACAAACTACCAGTTTTTTGGAAATAAAGTTTTATCAAACTCTATCGTTTCATTGGGCATAGCAACAGACATGAATGTTGAAGTTTCTACAACTCATGGAATGAAAAAAAGCAGAATAAGTTTTGAAATAACCAAAACTACAAGAGAGGGTTACATAATTGAAGAAATTAATGGAAAACCTGCAGGACCCGAACTTTACAGAATACTTAACTGGCCTAAAAATTTTCTAAAGGAAGGCACAATACATAAGATTCTTTACTACCCACTTCTCTTGAGGAAGGGTGATAAGGAAATTCCAACAGTAATATCTCTTATGCTAAAAAATTACATTATAACACCTTACAAGGTAAATAAAGGGAGAGTTTGGGTTTTAAAGGTAAGCGGAAAAAGTATAATAGATGCTGTTAAGAGAAGTGTAAAAAATAAGAATCCCGAATTTGGATTGTTTTTAACATGTGTAACAATATTGGAAGCTTTGGGTCACAATGCAGATAAAATAAGGGATGTCCTGAAAAAACATTTTAAGGATAGGCCTTTTATCATGTTATTTTGTGCTGGAGAAGGAAGTTACTCTAAAAAATCTGGAATTAAATATGCGAATATGTCTTATAACGTTGCATTGTTTGAAAAAAAATAAAAAAAAGGTTTATTTGAAAATCTCCTGCAAGCATGTGTTCTCTATAAGAGAAGATATTGTGACACTTAAGAGAGCTACTCTTCTCTTGATTTCTTCTTCTGAAGTTATTCTTTTTTTGTTTATTACTTCCTGTATGAATTTCTCTTTGTCTTTTATTCCGAATTTATCTGCTATCTCTCCATAAACTTCCCTGATTTTTTCTTCTGTCATATCTGCTGGCAGTCCGCCACATCCTGTTATTGAACCCACTATTTTTCCTTTGACTTTTAATGGTACCCAGATTGATGTAAATCCTGCATGGCATGGACCTATATATGGCTCTTCTCTTTTTCCGAAAAGACCCACTGCCGCAGCATAACTCTTTTCGCAACCTTCCAGTCCATCTTCAGTTTCTCTTATCATCTGGCATGCCTTTGGAATTCCGCTCATTTCTGTTATAAGATTCCCCTCACTGTCTGTTGTTACAACGAGAGCATCCATTATGTTTGCTAACTCATCCTGTGTTTGCTGGAGAATTTTCACAAAGGGTTCTGCTTCTTTAGGTATTTCTTTCTTTGGCATAAATATTATAAAACAAAACTCTTTTATAAAGTTTCAAAATCGTTTTATAGATATATTTCCAAAATATTTTATGCTCTTGAAAAATTTGGACATTCCAGAAAAAGCAAAGGAGTATTTTCTTCTGGAAGGCATAGAAAAACTCAATCCCCCACAGGAAATAGCAGTGAAGAGGGGGCTTTTAGAATATAAGAATATTGTTGTTGCCTCGCCAACTGCCTCTGGAAAAACCCTTATAGCAGAACTTGCCTTCCTGAAAACTATTCTTAACAGAATGAAAAAGGCGATTTATATAGTTCCTCTTCGCGCTCTTGCCTATGAGAAGTATAGGGACTTCAGCAAGTACAAGAACCTTGGAATGAAAGTTGCACTTTCTGTTGGGGACTATGACTCAAAAGATATCTGGCTCGCCAACCAAGATTTGATAATAGTTACTGTGGAAAAACTTGACTCGCTCCTAAGGCACAATCCTGATTGGATAAGGGACGTTGGACTTATAATAGCTGATGAAATTCATCTTTTGAATGATGAGGGGAGGGGACCAACTCTCGAAGTTGTCCTGACAAAACTTAAGAGGGAAACAAAGGCGCAGATACTTGGACTTTCAGCCACAATCAACAATGCTGGGGATATAGCGGAGTGGCTTAATGCAGAACTTGTAAGGTCGGATTACAGACCAGTTAAACTTTATGAAGGTGTCTATGACAGTGAGAAAGTAAAATTTTTAGAAAAAAAGGATATGTACATCGGCAACAGGGAAAACGGAGAAATTCTTTTAGCTGAACAAACTGTAGCAAAAGGCAAACAGGCGCTCATATTCCTGTCAAGCAGGCGAAATGCAGAAAAGACTGCTGAGGAAACTGGAAGATTTGTAAAGAAGTTTCTGACAGAAAATGAAAGGAGGGAACTGGATGAAATTGCAGAGAAAATCCTTTCTGTTCCATCTCACCCAACAAGACAGTGCGAAAGGCTTGCTTCCTGCGTGAGAAACGGAACTGCATTCCACCATGCAGGACTCCAGCATGGCCAAAGAGTTCTTGTAGAGGATTCTTTCAGAAAAAACCTGATAAAGATTATTGCAGCCACGCCAACCCTTGCTGCAGGAGTAAATCTTCCGGCCTGGAGAGTCTTGATAAGGGATGCAAAAAGATACTACCCCGGTTATGGCTCTGTTTACATTCCTGTTCTCGAATATCAACAAATGGCAGGAAGGGCGGGGAGGCCAAAATATGACAAGGAAGGAGAGGCAATACTTATAGGAAAAAACGAAATGGATGCACAGGAACTGGAGGAAAGGTTCATAATGGGCGAACCTGAAAATATATGCTCAAAGCTTTCTATGGAGCCGATTCTGAGAACTCACGTTCTATCTCTCATTTCAACCACAGCGAGAAATGAGGAACAGCTGATGGATTTTTTCTCTCACACCTTTTTTGCATACCAATATGGAGACCTTTCAAGAATAGAAGATATGATTGAAAATATTTTAGCACGGCTTGAAGAACAGAATTTTATTGTAAGGGATTCGGGACTTGGTGTAACAAGAATAGGAAAGAGGGTTGCGGAGCTTTACCTTGATCCTGAAACTGCATACAAACTGATGAATGGACTAAAATATGAATTGGAAGAATTTGATTATCTTTTGCTTATATCTTCGGCACATGAAATGGATTCTTTCAGGATAAGAAAAAGCGAGATTGAAAAACTGGAAGAAGAGATTGGGAAAAGAGATTTAAAAATAGAAGTTCCTGAGAGCTGGGACCTGCACTATGAAGAATTTCTCAGCTGTTTCAAGACAGCCCTCGTCCTGGAAGAGTGGATGAACGAAAGGGGAGAAGATATGCTTTTGGAAAGGTATGGGGTTACTCCAGGAGGATTGAGAACAAAGGTAGAAATTGCAGACTGGCTTCTTTACTCTTGTCAGGAACTTGGTTTTTTGCTTAAAAAAATGAAAAAAATAAGGGATATAAGAAAACTAAGGGTTAGGATCAAATACGGAATAAAGGAGGAACTTGTCAACCTTGTGAAGCTAAAGAATATAGGAAGAGTGAGGGCAAGAATCCTTTATGATTCTGGGTTTAAAACAATATCTTCTTTAAGAAAGGCACCGAAAGAAAGGTTGGTAGATTTGCTTGGGCCGAAAACTGCAGAAAAGATTTGGAACCAGCTGAACATAGAAGAAAATAAACAGGGGACACTTACTTGAGGGCTTCATGGCACCATAACCTTCTGAATTCATCCTGCATATAATCGCAGTAGGATTCGTCTCCTGTTTCCAATGCCAAGTACCTGTAGCAACTGTCCCTGTTGTAGCTATCCTGAATCTT
>CAYYYO010000055.1:0-3771 GCA_964476295.1 uncultured archaeon
GTGTATAGCTCGTCACCCTCTTTTATCTGCCTGCCCACCGTGGGCCCGTCTATGGACACAGCCAATTTGTCTCCATATTTTGCCTCCGATACGTTGGAGCCTTCTTTTTGTATCTGCTGGATTTTTCCAACAATTTTTCCCTCCTTTACGAGAGAGTAACCTGGCTTTATTACTCCCCCGGTAACCTCCACTCCAACGATTGCTGGATGCGATGCCCTAAAAATATATCCGGGAAGAATCTTTATCTTTCCCGGCCTGATAACCTGCGAGAGCTTTTCCTTTTTCAATTCCTCTTCTTTTTCTTTCTTCCAGTTTTCATAATCCTCTATTAATTTATAAATTACGGGGTTTTCCAGTATTTTAACTCCTTCTATTTCTCTCGCTTCCTCCAGGACCGGAGCATTGAAAGCAAAAATTACCCTGTTTAGAGGGTCTTTTATGGAGCTCATCTCTACCACGTCTGCCTTTGTGACGCAGCCGATTTTGGCCTTTCTTATGGGAATATTATTGTTTTTAAGAATTTTTATCAGCCCCTCCAGAGAGCCAAGAGTATCTGCCTTGAGCATTACCCCCTCGTTTTCTGTTTCTATCTCTACGGATTCCACTTCTTTTTTAAGTTCTTCTTTAATCCTTTCCACATCTTCCTTCTGGCATGTTCTCAGAGGTGAGCCGGGAATCACGCACTCCAGTCCCGGAGCCGCTATTTTAATTCCCGATGCAGCAGAAACCTCATCCACATAGGTGAATTTTTTTTCCACCCGAAGCTCTCCCAATTCTCTTGGTTTAAGCAATGCTTTCACTGTTGTAACTATCGGCTCTTCACCACCTATTACCATATAGTCTCCCTTCTTTATCTGCCCATCGTAAAGTATAACATCTATGGTTGTGCCAAGCCCCTTGACTTCCTTAACCTCAAGAACATTGCCGTATCCGTTTCTTTCTTTGATTTCAATTCTTTCTCTTAGAAACTGCTGCGACAGTCCTATCAAAACCATCAGAAGTTCCGCAATTCCTTCTCCCGTAACTCCTGAAGTGGGCACTATGGCAACTGTTGTCTTGAAGTCAGAAACCCTGTCAAACCTTTCAGAGTTGAACCCCCTTTCTCCAAGAGCTCCAACAAGCTCGTAGATTTTTGTGTCCAGAATTTTTTTGACGCTTTCACTTTGTTTTTTCCATGATTTTAGAAAGGATTTTGTGTCCTCTTTTCTCCAGCCGGGAATCATATCTATTTTGTTGGCCGCTACAACAAACGGAGTCTTGAATTCCTTAAGAAAAGTTATGCTTTCATCTGTCTGTGGCTGAAACCCTTCGTTTATATCAACTACAAGCACAGCAAGGTCTGCTATGCTGCCTCCTCTCTTTCTCAAAGTTGAAAAGGCCTCATGCCCCGGGGTATCTATAAACAGCAAGCCGGGAATTTTTATCTTTTCCTCTTCTATCAAGCGCCCGCATATTTTTTTTATTACATCAAGCGGAACTTCGGTGGCGCCTATGTGCTGGGTTATTCCCCCCGCCTCGCCAGCAGCTACTGTACTTCTTCTTATGTTGTCTAAAATCGTTGTCTTCCCATGATCGACATGCCCTAAAACAGAAATTATTGGCTGGCGTATCTTTGTTTTGCTCATATCAACACCCACACACCAAGAATTAGCGTTGTTACTATTTAAATTGTTTGTCAGGTTTTCTGATAATCTTATCCCTTGACCATCCCCTTCTGTCAAGTATTTCCTGAATAATTTTTTCCCTGTATATTTCACAGTCTATAAAATATCTATAAGGACAGGATATATTATCAGGAAAACGCTCGTCCAAAATACCCTCATCTTTGCAATCAGATTTGTATTTGCAGCCCTTCATTTTATCAAAAATATTAGGTTGAAAAATTTTAAATCCTTGCTGTTGAACAGGTTTTGCAATTATTTATCCTTTTCAGCACAAATAGTATTATGGCCGAAGAAATGGTAAGCTTGGACAAATTCTTGGAGGAAATGACAAAGATAATCAATGAGCGTTTGGAAGAACTGGAAAGAAAAAGTTTTACCCTTCAGAAGAGAATCAACCTCTTGGAGAAAGTTGTGAGGGAAAAGGATACAGGCAAGGTGAAAAGCAGCATATTGAATGAACTGAAGAAGTGATTGGGATGGATAAGGTTTTATTGGAACTGGTAGTGGCTATACGTGAGATAAAGGATATTCTTGCTCACCACAACGAAGAGATTGAGAAAATTAAGGGATTCCTGAATAAGCCAGAAGAAAAAACCACGGTTGAGGAGAGACTTGTAAAGCTTGCGCTGGAGGGCTCCAAAAACCTTTACCTTCAGACAATGGAAAATAAACTTGAAAAAAGGTTGAAAGAACTTGAGGAAGCCGTTAAAAAGCTTTCAGAAAAAATTGAAAGCCCCGGAGAAGTTAGCGAAGAGCACCTCAACAGATTAAGGAAAGCCCTGGCCGAGTAATCCCTGAATCAAGCTATCTATACATTTTCCAAGATATTCAGAGTAACCTCCTTCTAAAACAGCAAAAGTTGGCTTTCTGATTTCTGATACAATTTTCCCTATTTTTCTGTATGTTTCTGTCTCTAAACCAAGAGATGCAAGGTCTCCTTTAAGGGTATCAAACCCTGCCGATACTGCTACAATATCTGGTTCTTCCGAAACTTCATTTAACGCCTCCTTCAGTGTTTTCAGGTAAATTTCTTCTCCTATGTCGCCGGGAAGCGGCTTGTTTACAATATTATTATAACTATTCAGCCCAGTCCCAGGATAGTATGGGCTCCTGTGAAGGGATAGGTAAACAACATTTTCATCTCCTTTGAAAATATCTTCTGTTCCATTCCCGTGGTGCCCATCTATGTCAACTATCAAAACTTTTTTGTCAGGAAAAACATTTTTAATGGCAATTGCTATGTTGTTGAAGTAGCAGAACCCACCCAAAAAATTCTTTCCGGCATGGTGTCCGGGCGGCCTCATCAAAGAAAAACCCCCTTCTTTTGCAGCAGTTATTGCTCCTGCTGCTGAAAGGGAAGCAAAATAATAAATATTCTCATAGTTTGGGCAGTCCAAGTCAAAGAAATTATTGTTTTTCACCTTTTCTACAAGCTCTTTTGAGTGAGCTTTCAAAATATCCTTTTCACTTACACGAACAGGAGAAACAATTTCATATTTTTTTCTAAGGAATTCGTACGCATTTTTAACCCTTTCTGGGCTTTCAGGATGACCCTTCTCTGAAAACTTAAGGCAATCCTCAGAAAAAATTATTTTCATTTCGTTTTCCGCTCTTCAATTATTTTAACTATTTTTTCAACCATAACTTCCGGAGGAACATCCGGTTCGCTGCATTCAACATCTGCAAGCAAGCCCTTCTTCCTGTAAAAATCTATAAGCGGAGCTGTCTGCTCTTCATAAACCTCGAACCTTTTTTCTATAACCTCAGGGGTGTCATCCTTTCTCTGGTATAGCTCCCCGCCGCACTTGTCGCATACCCCTTCCACTTTCGGTTTAACAGACCTTAAGTTATAAACAGCGCCACAATTCTTACAAACCCTTCTTGCCGAAAGTCTCAAAATTATAATCTCTTTTGGAACTACAAGATTTATCACAAGGTCTATACCTGTTATTTTTTCCAGCTCTTCTGCCTGTTCAAGAGAGCGCGGAAAACCATCAAGTATGAAACCCTCTTTACAGTCTTTCTGAGAAATCCTTTCCTTAAGAATCTTTAAAACAATTTCGTTTGGAACCAATTTCCCCTCTTTCATATAGGCCTCTGCTTCTTT
>CAYYYO010000056.1:0-3723 GCA_964476295.1 uncultured archaeon
CGTTAACTTTATATAATTATTTCTAAGAGGAATTAATATGAATGTTAAAATCATAGGCAAGGGAAAGAACAAGCTCAGGATAAGATTGGAAGGGGAAGATGTAGGATTTGTGAACCTTCTCAGAAAAGCCCTATGGGAGGAAAATGTGGATTACGCCGCATACAAAAAGACCCACCCGTTCCTTGATGAGCCAGAGCTTATAGTTGAAACCTTGAAGAAAAATCCGGAAAATGCAGTGAAAGCAGCTGCACAGAAAATTGCCAACCAGATGGAAGAGTTCAGAAAGGAGTTTGTAAGGGCATTTTCTAAATAAAATAGAAACTTTAAATTTGTGTAATCTAATTATATGCAGATTTTATGATAATCAAGCGAGAAATTCGGATTCTTGGATGGGATGACGGGCCTTTCCCCAAGGGAAAGAAAGGCAAAACAATTCTTGTGGGAACAATTTTCAGGGGGGCCTCCTTCATGGATGGGATATTGAAAACAGATATAGAGATAGACGGGACTGATGCGACGGAAAAGATTATAGAAGCGGTGAAGAATACTAAGCACAAGGATTTGAGGGTAATAATGCTTGATGGCATAACTTTTGGCGGCTTTAACTTCGTGGATATAAAGAAACTGCATAAAAAAACTGGACTTCCTGTTATTGTAATTCTAAGAAAAAGGCCGGATATAGAGAAATTTAAAGAGGCCATGAAAAAGCTTCCTGAATTTGAGAAGAGGTGGGAAGCGGTAGAAAATGCCGGAAGATTCTTTAAGGTGAAGGTTGGGACAAGGGGGAAAAGTATTTATTTTCAAAAAACAGGATTAACAGAAGAGGAAGCAAGGGAGATTATAAAGCTTACCGCTGTAAGAAGCAATATACCTGAACCGCTAAGAGTAGCGCATCTCATCGCTTCCGGGATAGTTAATGGTGAAAGCATTGGCAGGGCGTAAGTACAGGTACAAAAAGAAGCCGCAAGGCGTAAAGGAAGTATGGAAAAGGTTAAATGAAGGTTGGATAGGCGTTGTCTTTTACTGTATTCTTGGGATAGGGGTTGCATTTTCCGTCCACCAGATATCAGGCGTAGCCCTTGGGACAGGTCTTCCTATAGTAACTGTATCGAGCGGGTCTATGATCCCCACCCTCAATATCGGGGATATAGTGATAATAGAAGGTCAGGAAACATACAATCTTGGGGACATCATAGTTTTTAAGGGCTGGGAGTCAGAGCCAATAATTCACAGGATAGTTGCAATTTCAGATGGCGATAAGGTAGATAAATTGAAAGGATGGGACGAGCTTACAGACAGGTATATAGAAGAGATGGCATATGGAAAGGGAAAGATTTATATAACTAAGGGTGACAATAATCCAAGATGTGACCAGTGCGCAGGGAGGTATCCTGTGGAAGAATCCAAGGTTTATGGAAAGGCAGTGGCGAAGATACCTTGTCTGGGGTGGGTAAAAATACTGTTCGTGGAGTGGTTCATAAGGGATCCTATATTTGGAATAATTATTGTAATTGTGATATCGACAGTGTATTTTGCATATAAAAAGACAACAGGTGAATGAAATATGAGATTTTGCCCGAAGTGCGGAGGAATGATGATACCCAAAAAATCTGAAAAAAAAGGTAGAGGAGTTGCATTAGTATGCAGAAGCTGTGGATACAAAGTTAATGCTTATGCCAAAGATTATAATCTGAAGAAAAAGGTTAAAAGAGGGCCCACAGACGACATAATTGTAATGGAAAAAGATATTTCTCTGGAAACCCTCCCTACAATAAAAATACAGTGTCCGAAATGTGGAAATATGAAAGCTTATTGGTGGGTTCAGCAAACACGCTCGGCGGATGAAGCGCCCACACGTTTCTACCAGTGTACGAAATGCGGATACAAATGGAGAGAGTATCAATAAAATATTTTATTTAAGTAAATAAATTTACTTTATATGAGCCATTTAAGGAAAGAAGTTGGATTCAAGTCAATGGTTTTCCTGGCTATAAACTCAATAATAGGCAGCGGTCTGTTTTTCCTTCCCTCTATAGGAGCGAAGTATGCTGGGCCGGCATCCATAATATCATGGATTCTCATTGGCATTGTTGCCATATGCATGTCATTTATATTTGCAGAACTTGTGAGTATGTATCCCAAAGCCGGTGGCGTTTTTGAATTTTCCACTCACGCTTTTGGGGAATTCACTTCTTTCATGACAGGATGGATATCGTGGCTTGTGGCAAATGTAACTATATCCATGTTGATAGTGGGGGCAATTCACTATATAATGCCTGAGAATTTTCTGGTAACAAAAATTGCATTGTCTCTTTCTGTCCTCCTTTTTTTCAATGCCGTGAGCTATTTAGGAATGAAGACAAGCAAAATCATGCTTCTCTTTTTCTCATTTCTTACCATCTTCGTGCCTTTGACACTGATAATATTTGGCCTGCCCAAGGTTGAACTCTCAAATTTCTCTCCTTTTTTCGTTTTCCCGATAAGTTCCATTTTTTTAACCATGTTTCTCGTATCGGAAACTTTCATAGGATGGGAAGCAGTGACCTTCCTTTCTGAAGAGACTAAAGACCCTGAAAAGATTATGCCAAAAGCTTTGATAATAGCAACCGTCTTTATAGTCGGGTTGTGCATTTCACTGGTGTTTGTCTCCCTCGGAACAATGAACTGGCTTGTTTTTGGAAAATCAGATGTTCCATTTACACTGCTTTCAGAACGCATTTTTGGCTCTTCGTTCTTTATAAATTATCTTATATTTGCAATAATAATAGGGAGTGCTGCCTCATGGGTTATCTCCACGCCAAGGCTTCTTCTTGGCATGGCAAGAGAAAATCTTTTCCTCAAAAGCTGTGAAAAAATTCATTGGAAACATAAAACGCCCTATATATCCATATTGTTTCAAACATTGGTCTCTTTCTTCGTAATATTTATAGGATTTGGCGATTACGTTACACTCCTTTCGCTTCTTTTGCCTTTCGTAATGATACTTTACACAATAGTTCTACTAACTTTCATAAAGTTGAGACTTACATCCGGTATTGAAAGGCCGTTCCATTCTCCCGTTGGAGCATCAGGGGCGACTCTGTTATCACTTTTCAATATTGTGTTGCTGATGTTTTGGCTCTTAAAAGACCCTGCATCTGTCCAAAGTTTTTTGATATGCGTTTTTCTCATCTTTCTTGGCACTCCAATTTATATTCTTGTAAAACTTCAGGACAGAAAATTTGTGGAATTTCTCTTTGACCACATCTCCCGGATATACAATATGCTTATTCACATATGGTACGGAAGAGTCGAGAGGAAAAAGGTTATAGGCGGTTTGAAACCAAAGGAAAATCATAACATTCTGGACTATGGATGCGGTGCTGCTGTGACAAATCTCATTAAACTTTCAGAAGAGGTTAAAAGAGGCACTATCGTTGCAGTAGATGTTTCAAAAAAGCAACTTGAACATTGCGTAAGGAAAGTTAAGAATTTGGAAAGGAAAAACATAATCCTTGTTAAAGAAGATAAAGAAATGGTGAAATTCCATGACAATACATTTAATGGAATACTCTGCGTTGGAGTTCTTTCTTATCAGGAAGACCCTCTAAAACTTCTTAATGAATTCAGGAGGATACTCAAGAGAGGTGGGAGGGTGAGCGTATTGGAATTTGGGAAAACTTTGTTTTTCTCTCCTCCACCACACCTTAAAAACAAAGATAACATAAGGAGATTGTTTAAAGA
>CAYYYO010000057.1:0-3666 GCA_964476295.1 uncultured archaeon
AATATATTTACAAATTAATAGGCGAAGGAAAAATAAGGATAAGAAACATAAGCACTGCCAAGGTGTGCTATCTGAAAAGAAGCTAATTACCCCTCTTCAGGTTTTGGAAATTCTGGGTCCAGACCCTTTCTTGTTCTTATCTGCCTAACTACTTTTTCCAGAAGTTCTTTGGGTATCTTTTCAAACACAACATCTATCAGGAAGTAAAAGCCCTTTCCACCCGTGGCTGATTTCAGGGCCCCCTCAAAGCCGAACATTTCTGCTACAGGGAGTTTTGTTTTCAGTATTGCTGCCCCCTCCTCTGTCTGAACATCAAGAACATCTCCCCTTCTGTTTTGTATTTCCTTCATTGCGTTGCCCATTTCTTCCTGCGGGACTTCAACTCTCAGTATCTGCTTTGGCTCAAAGAGGGTTGGCCCCGCCTTGAGAATTACATTCTTTATTGCAAACCTTACAGCAGGTATCACCTGAGCTGGTCCCCTGTGTATGGAGTCTTCGTGAAGCTCAGCATCCACGAGTCTTACAAGTATGCCATAGCAGGGTTCCTTGCATATGGGACCTTCATCCATAACATCCTTGAATGCCTGTTTTAGAAGTTCCATAACTTCATTCAGATACTGAATACCTTTTGTTGCATCGGTAAATATGTTTCTGTTGTGGATCATTTTTACTCCGCGCGCATCTATTTCATCCATTCCCAATTCTCTTAACTTGGCCGTGAGTTCCACGTCCTTACCCTTTATTTCACCTTCCTTTATCTCCCCACTGACCATGGCATCGTAAACTTCCTTCTTGAGAGGTTCCACTTCCAGATAAAATTTGTTGTGCTTGTTTGGCGATTTTCCCTCGATGGGTCCCGCCTTGGTTGTAATAGTTTCCCTGTAAACAACTATCGGCGGCGATGTTTCTATCTCTATTCCATCTTCCCTGATTTTCCTCTCAACCTTTGCATCAATATGCAATTCGCCCAGCCCTGAAACCAGATGCTCTCCCGTCTCCTGGTTTATCTCCACTTTCAGAGTGGGGTCTTCCCTTGAAATTTTTCTCAGGATTTCAATAACTTTTGGAAGGTCTTGTGCATGTTTTGCTTCTATGGCCTTTGTGACCACTGGTTCAAAAACATGCTTTATGCTTTCGAACGGCTCTATAACCACATCAGGACTGCACAAGGTTTCTCCAGAGAATGCAGAAGGCAAGCCAACTATTCCTATTATGTTTCCTGCAGAAACTTCTGACATTGGTATTCTCTGTATTCCCTTGTAGATGCATACCTGCTGAATCCTTTCCTTTTTGTGCTGTCCCACCAGGTACACTTCCTGCCCTTCTTTCATCCTGCCGGAGAATATTCTTGCAGTGGCCACATTGCCAGCATGAGGGTCTGTGTATATTTTTGTAACAACGCACGCAAGTTTTCCATCAGGGTTGCATGCAACCATATCCTTTCCTACATCGCTCTCAATGTCGCCTGTCCATATTTTTCCTATCCTGTACTTCTGTGCTTCCAGAGGATTTGGAAGGTGCCTTATAATCATATCAAGGACTATCCTGTGAAGCGGCGCCTTCTGTGCCAACTCCTTGTCTTTATCCTGTGAGCAGTACTCTATAATATCCTTAAAGGTTATTCCGGTCTCCTTCATGAAGGGGAGGGAAATTGCCCAGTTCCTGTAAGCTGACCCGAAAGCCACAGAACCATCATTTACGTTAACCTGCCACTCTTTTTTGTATTCCTTTTCAGCGTACTTTTCTATAAGCATGTTGACGTTGGCAATCATTTTCATAAACCTTTTCTGCATTTCATCCGGAGTAAGCTTCAACTCTTTTATCATCCTGTCAACTTTGTTTATGAAGAGGATTGGCTTGACCCTCTCCTTGAGTGCCTGCCTGAGAACAGTTTCGGTCTGTGGCATAACTCCCTCCACGGCGCATATTACAACCAAGGCACCATCAACTGCCCTCATTGCCCTTGTGACATCCCCTCCAAAGTCCACGTGGCCTGGAGTATCTATTAAGTTGATTAAATAATCCTCATCTTTGTATTCGTGAACCATAGAAACGTTAGCAGAGAAAATAGTTATGCCCCTCTCCTGCTCCTGCTCGTCAAAATCCATAAAAAGCTGCTTGCCTGCAGTTTCCTCAGAAATCATGCCTGCACCGGCCAAAAGGTTGTCCGAAAGCGTGGTCTTTCCGTGGTCGATGTGTGCAACTATTCCTATGTTTCTTATTTTCTCCTTTTTTTCCATCAGTTCCTTAACCCTTTCCGTAAGGTCAATTTTTTTCGCCATACCTTCACCTCTCAATAAGAATGATACACTAAATAAACCTGTTTAATATTTAAATGTTTTATCTTGCCCCTTCTGCTTCCCTTTCCAACCTTTCCTTTTCAGAAATAGCATTGGAGTCCTTGGAGTTGTTGTACGCGTTTATGATTTCTTCCGCAAGGGCCTGTGCAATGCTCTTCTTGCTCTTGAAACTTTTCCTGTATGCGCCCTGTGCAAAGAATCTCAGCGCAAGGTCAACCCTTCTCTGGGGAGCCGTGACCACAGCTTTCCTTGCTATTATTGAACCAACCTGATAAGAAGAGACTTCCTCTCTTAGTGCAGCATTTTCTATTGCCCCCACAAGAACTTCCACAGGATTCTTTTTTGTTTTATTCTCTATAATCTCGAGGCATTCTTTTATGACAGAATAAGCAGTCATGCTTTTTCCTGCAAAGCGGCCCGAAGTAAGCTTATGCCTTTTGCCTTTGTGACCTGATACAAAAAGATGATTCATTAACCTTTCTACGATGTTAACATCGCTTTTGTAAAACTTTTTTCTGCTGTGCCTCCCGTGAGATGCACGCGGAACAACTACGGGCTTAAGATTTATATAATTCTTCAATCCAGGATCCTTAACTTCTATCTTGCTTACATCCCATTTGTCAAAAATTTTTACATCCAATTATCTCACCTTGTGGGCTTCTGTTTCTTTCCTGACAGAAGCTCGGAGAGAGCAATGCCATTGACTTTGACAACTTTCCACTTAACACCCCACATGCTTCCCTTTGCTCCTCCCTGCGAACCGCCGAGTCCTTCTACAAGCACCTCATCATGCTCGTTTATAAATTGTATTCCTCCTGTTTTTGGAACAAAAACTGTTATCTGTTTTCCATTCTTTATGAGCTGGACACGAACGCATTTTATCAGTCCGGAACTGGGCTGCTTTTGCTCTATCTGTCTTTTTTCAAGAACTATTCCCCTTGCCTGCGGTGCCCCTTCGAGAGGATCTTTCTTTTTTCTAAGTCCTGTGATTTTATTTCTATAACTAACTCTTTTCCATCTCATTTTCTTTCTTTTCTTTTTCAAAGTTCTTGCAGCAAACATTCCTCCACTCATTTAAGGACCTCTGAATCCGCATTTTTCACAAACATAAGGTATCTTCCTTACTCTACAGCTTTCACATCTTATAATCTCCACCTCTCCGCATGATGGACACTTAAACTTTGTGAACCTTTCCTCGCTTATGAGAGGCTTTCCGCATGTGGTACATTTCATTTTAACACCTAGTTCTTAAAGAATTTATCCTATACTTATATATATTTTTCTATAGGGCTGATTTGCTCAATATTTGCCCCTGTGGTCTAGCGGATAAGACACGGCCCTGCGGAGGCCGTAACCCGCGTTCAAA
>CAYYYO010000058.1:0-3663 GCA_964476295.1 uncultured archaeon
CCATCCACCACATATTCCTCCACGCCGAAGCGGGAGATTTTGCCTTCCTCGGGGGCCTCTGCGGTGAGCAAAGAAGTGGCCCCGCTGTTTTTGAGGGCAGTAATGAGCTTGTAAAGTTCACGGCGGATGTCATTCGGATCCTTGAAGTAAAGCCCAAGCAGGGAAGTGGAATCTATGACAACACGAGATATCCCCTGTTGCCTTATTTCGTTCTCTAACCTGGTGGTAATATCAGTTACCTGAAACGGGTCCTTAAAGGTAAGGATAAGTTTGCCTTCTTTCTCGTACTTTTCAAAGTCCCAGCCAAAAACCGAGGCATCTCCCTTTATTTCTTCAGGAAGTTCTTCAAAGGTTATGTACATGCATTTTTCTCCATTCTTAAGACCTTCCCATATGAACTGGCAGCAAAAGATAGTTTTGCCTGTACCTGTGGACCCTGCGACAAGAATAGAACTGCCTTTTATAAAGCCCCCTTCAATAAGTTTATCGAGACCGGGAATCCCTGTTTTTATTCTTTCTGGAGATTTTTCAACTTTGGATTTAACAGGCATAGTAAATATTAGGTCAGATGCTTTAAAAAATTATCTAAAGAGGTTTTTTATAAAAAAGAGCTAAAATTAAATATGAAAGTTGCTCTGATGATTGCTATCCTGTTTATTCTTATTCCAACAGCTTTGGCTGCTCCGACAGGATTTTTCGAAAATGTAACAGATATAGAAAGCTCCTACAATGTCCAGACACTTATGACAAAGGATTACGCATATGTAATCCTTACAACAGAGAGCCCTGGAGAATGCGAATACGGAATGGAAGAATTCAAATATGGAGAGGGAGAGAAGTTCGAGGATAATGGAACTGTACATAAGGCAAAGATAAAGCTGGAAGAGGGAAAAAGCTATCAGCTGAAGATAAAATGTGTGATACAGGGAAAATCAGGAGAAGAGGATATAATGTTCTCAATCTCTCATATAACCTTTTTTCTTCTGGAAAATCTTGAGGAATTAAGAAATGATATAACAGATTTCAGGAAGAAACTGGAAAAATATGAGAGCCGGATAGATACAGAAGATATTAAATTGAAAATAAGAGAATTGGAAAGTATAATAAAGAATTCTGAAAATTTTATAAAAACAAATGATGTAAACAAACTCAGACTGGAGATTTCTAAAGGAATCAGGAAGAAAAATGAAATAGAAAGAGATTTTGTAATCAAATCAATTCAACTATCGATAATGGAAAAATCCAAATATGTGATTCTATTAATAATAGTTTCCTATCTCACAATTTACTTTTTGGCAAATTTCTTTATACCCTACTATAGAATCAAAAAAAATCTTAGAAAAATGAAGGAAAGGGAAAGGGAAATGGTAAACCTTAGAAAAAATACAGAAAATCTTTACTTTAACAGGAAAATAGATGAAGATACATTCAATAAAATGGTTCTTAAAGAACAGGAAGAAGTTATGAAAATAAGGGTTAAAATATCTTCTCTTGAAGAGAGAAAGAGTGCATTATTAAAGAATTTGCTTAAACCTAGGACGATTATAGAGTGGTCGTTAAAAGAAAGGATACATTTCAAAGATTTTATAAGGAAAATAAAAAATAAATATAATAAAATTAAAGGTTAAGTATGGAGAAAAGAATTCCAACAGGATTAATAAATTTTGATGATAAGATTGAAGGAGGATTCGTAGAGGGCAGCATAAATCTCATAATAGGTAAGACCGGGACTGGAAAAACTACTTTCTGCTGTTCATTTATGTACAAAGGAGCAAAAAATAATGAACCTGTTGTTTACCTTACAACTGAAGAAGGAGTCGAAGACATCAAAAAGGATATAAAATCTATGTTTAACTGGGATATAGATACTCTCGAAGAAAAGGGTTTGATAAATTTTCTTTCACTGAAACCGATAGTTCCATCAACAAATATGGAAGATGCAAACAGACTTGCAAAATCCTATATTTCAGAATTATTGAGAAAAATAACGGATTCTCTTGAAAAAACTGGTGCCAAAAGATTGGTTATTGACTCTGTTTCAATCATCCAGCTTTTTATAAATGACAAATATCTTTCGAGGATAATACTTTCCTCACTTATGGATAAATTAAGAGAAATGGGCATCACAACTGTAATTTCAGGAACTATAACAGGGGGTGTAGTAAGCGGTGCAGAATTAATCGAATCAACAGTAGACTCTGTTATAAAACTGGATTTTGTGCCAGTGGCAGAAGATTATAAAAGAACTATAACTGTTACCAAGATGAGAAGAACAAAACACAGTACTCTGATATACCCATTTGAGATAACTCCTGAAGGTATGAAAGTTATAGATTTGGATTAAATTTCTGACTTATGTATAACTATTCCATTCTTTGTTATTTCAAAGGGATGAGTATTCATAGAATGGTTTGTATTTCTCATTTTTCTTACCTGAATAGACCTGAAACCAGTTTCTCCTATGCCGGTGAAAAATAATATTATTGAAGCATCTGCCACATATTCTTCCACTCCAAATCTTGGAGCAAATTCTATTTCTTCTTTTGTTTCCGCTGTAAGAATTGACGTTGCACCGCTGGATTTTAGCGCGCCCAAAAGCTTGTAAAGCTCGCGGCGAATGTCATTCGGGTCCTTGAAATAAAGCCCAAGCAGGGAAGTAGAATCTATGACAACACGGGTTATGCCCATTTGCCTTATTTCATTCTGCAACCTTGTACTTATATCTGTTGTTTGAAATGGATCCTTAAAAGTGAGGATAAGTTTGCCGTCCTTTTCGTACTTTTCAAAATCCCAGCCAAATGTTGCAGCATCTGCCTTTATTTCTGCTGGCAGTTCTTCAAAAGTTATGTACATGCATTTTTCTCCATTCTTAAGACCTTCCCAGATAAACTGACAGCAAAAGATTGTCTTGCCTGCACCTGCAGGACCTGTTACGAGTATCGTATGTCCTTTTAAGAAACCTCCACCAATGAGCTTGTCCAGCCCTGGAATTCCAGACTTTATTCTTTCAAGAGATTGTTTTCCTTTTGGTTTACTGACCATAATACTATTTTGTAATTATGACTTAAAAAGGTATCTTCATCTCAAGAAATCTTCTAAAAATTATTTTAAACCATTCTGCATACTTTGCAGGATTTTTTTCTATATCTTCTTTGAGTTCTTTTATGTTTATCCATCTGTAACTGTCTACTTCTTCCGTATTGGGTTTAACTTCTCCGTTATAATGTCCAACAAAAACATGATCATATTCCCACTCTGTAAGCCCATTATCAAATTCTGCCTTGTAAAGAAGCGGGAATACTTCCTTCAGCTCTGCATCGAACCCCATTTCCTCTTTCAATCTTCGGTGTGCCGCATCAATTGCTTTTTCTCCTGGTCGAGGATGAGTACAACATGTGTTCGCCCACAAGCCGCCGCAATGGTACTTACTTAAAGCCCTTCTCTGAAGAAGCAATTCTCCTTTAGAGTTAAAAACAAGAACTGAAATAGCGCGGTGGAGCTTGCCTCCATTCTGGTGCGCTTTTAACTTTTCCTCAGTTCCAATCTGATTATCATTTTCATCGACAAGTATAACTTGCTCCATAAAACTAATTTTTAAACAATATTATTTAAATTATATTTAATCAAAAAATTTCGATTACTGTCGAATTTTTACGTATTTAA
>CAYYYO010000059.1:0-3640 GCA_964476295.1 uncultured archaeon
CTTAACCCCAATATTTTTTGGGAATTGTAAATGATATCCAGAGCTCTCAAATAGTTTTTTGTTCTGTTTTCTTCAAATCTCTCTATTTCTCTTTTAGATAACATAAAATCACGCCTTCATTTTTCCTCCACGCTTCCAGCTTTTCTCCTGGTTAACCCTTATTCTCCTTGTTCTTATTCTTTTCAGCCCAAATTTTCTTATGTGGGCCCAGAAAGGGGGAGACCTAACAGAAGCTATGCTAATCATTCTTTTCTTTTTTGCCCTGTGTTTCAAGGTTCCCATATTTTCACCTTTTTATTTTCCAGTCCTTTTTTTCTGCTATAAGTGAGAGAATTTCTTTCAGTTTGCTGTCGTCTATTGTTTCTCTCACCTGGCCAGTCTGATAAAGCTGGAGAAGGTAGAGCTCTATCTGCTGCGCAAGGAGCGGCTTTACGAGCCTGACTCTTCCCAATCTCTCCATTGCATCCTTTGTCAAAATTTTTCTGAGAGCTTCCCTCTTTAATTTCTCCAGCTCTTCCTGCTGGGCCTTTTGCAGATCAATATCCATTTATTTCACCAGCTTGTGGGCAGTATTGTCCAGAAGTTTTTGCCCTTTTGGTGAAATCATCCTGCCTTTTCCTTTTTTGGTTTTTACAAGGCCGCTCTTTTCCAGTTGCTGAAGTATTTTCCTGATTACAGAACCGCTGCCGGGATAAAAATGCTCTGGTTTGTGGCCCCTGTTTTTTTTGCCTCCAAACATTTTCCTGAGTCTTTGAATTCCAAGCGGGCCGTAGAGATAAATTTTTCTCAGCACAGCCGCAGACCTTATGTACCACCAGTCCTCCTGTTCAGGAGGCCTTTCACGGTTAACCCCCGTTTTCACAAAATTTGACCATTCTGGAGGCTGAATCTCCTTCATTTTTTTTAATTCCTCTTTCAGAACCTCAAGCAACTGCTGAGGGTCAACGTCTCTTGCTGTAACCATAAAATCACTTAATTTTATTCTTTAGATAAACTTATAAAAGTTTTGACAGAGGTTAAATTAACTTTATAAAGAAAGAATTTAAAGGTTACTGTATATTTGTAAATATGGAAATTGGCGAAAAAATATATTTTGAAGATTTGACAAAGCGGGTAAGTGGGATAAAAGAAATTTCACTGGATTTTGAAATAAAGGATGTAAAAGAAGGTATTTTTTATATTTCCGAGCGAGATGGCGTATTATATGGTCTATTGAGGAATGGGAAGAGCATAGAAATCTACAGAAAAATTTAAGTGGTTGGCATGCTGAAAATCGTGGAAGAAAATTTAAAAGATTTCTTGGAACTGTATGATATAAAAGCTATCGTGGAACCTCCTATAAGCAAAGCCGGAGACCATAAACCCCTGGACATAAAAATTTCAGAGGGCAAAACAGAAACAAAGGTAGAAGTAAAGTATGAGCCCCCTCCTGTTGAGCTTGTTGGCGGATTTATAATAGGGTCTTATGAAAAAATGGAGGAAGACGTGCTTTATCTTTTCCCGGTCAAGAATGATGATGGTAAAAGAGTTGGATTGTTCAAAAGAAATAATGAAATAATGGCATACAGAGAAAAATAATTATTTTTTCTTGATATAGGGGTATCTTCTCTCCCTCCCGCAGTTCAGACATCTCCAGACAACAACCTTTTCTTTTGGAATGAGTCTTACAGTGCAGGTTACGCCCGGCTTAAGGTAGGAGTTGCATGTTTTGCATACCTTTCTCTTGTATTTCTTAGGCAGGCGGACTTTGTAGCGCATTCCAATCCTGCGAGCCAGTTCCACGTACCTCCTGCTTCTTTCAGGGTGTGAGGAAACCTCTTTTTCGGCCAGCTTCAGAAGTATGGAAATTCTTTCTCTTGCTATTCTTTTCATCCAGTGTGGTATCATCTTTTTATTCTTAACCCCAGATTAGACTTAAATAGTTTTTGTTGTTAAAATAATTTGGTGAAGATATGGGAAAAATAACCGTGGAACGTGTAGAGAACAATCGCATGAACATAATGCCAAGAAGTGGTATTTTTAAGCCAATTCCGACAGAGAATCTAATAAAAATGTTGTATTATAATGAGTTTACACATGAAAATGTTTTTTGGTTTCTTGAAAAAATAGCCACAGATCCATTCGAAACAGCGAAATGGATGAGAAAAGAACTCAAATCAAAATATGACAAAGACCGGGAATTAATGTCCCTCTTTAAGTACATAGATAATAACAAAATCACAGATATAGAAGAAATGGGAGAGAAAAGGATAATGTCTTCTATCAGGTCCCTTGACAAAAACAATGTATCTGACGAAGATATGTTGTACATGTTCGGATTGCTGGTAAAAAACCCATACAGGTTTATGAGGTCATTTGAATATGCTTATAGGGAAATAGATTCTAAGCATGGTTTTAAAAAGGATTTAAGCCCTGCTGTAAAGACCATAATAAATTCTCTTAACACTGGGGACTTCTCGGAGGGAGGCAAATATTACGAAAAATATACAATGGAAATACCCGGGGACATAAACGAGAAAAATGTTATGGAACTTGCCACCTATTTAGCAGCTGAGATTGATGCAAGCAAGGTAAGAACCTACTCAACACCAGCCACAGAATATTGGGGCATGGAAAAACTGCAAGCTCTTGTTCAAGGAACTCTCGTAGAAGGGGATGACCAGAAGTTTCTCGTAGTATCAGTGGACTACAGCGCTTATGAAGAAGATATTGGAAAAGTTATCGGAGTTTACGAAAGCGACGAAAAAACCTCCAATAAAAAGTTTGTAGAAAAAGTAATGGGCCCTAAGGCAACTCCATTTTCCTTTGAGAAATCTTATAAGGGAAAGGAACAGCCTGGGTATGCGCATCCTGAAGATACTTATACTGATGAAGATTTGAATCTTTTAAAGATAACCGGAAATGAGCCTGGTTATGAACACCCAGAAGGTACATACACCGATGAAGACCTTGGTATAATAAGAAGTGACCCGGATTTCAAAAATCCCGAAAACACGAGAGGAACGAAGTTTCTCTGAAACTTACTGGTATCAAAAAATATTTTAAAGGCCAGAAATATAAGTAGGTATATGAGATTTTTGTTTGTAGCTATTCTCGTTTTTATTCTCCTGAGCCAAAGTGCTCTTGCCATCTCCAATCCTGCGGCAGTTTACTGCAGGAAACTGGGCTTTGAACACAAAATAGAAAAAGTGGGGAATGGGGAACGTGGAATTTGCGTATTGCCGAATAAACTATGCGAGGAGTGGGATTTCCTTAGCGGAAAGTGCGGAAAGGAATACTCCTATTGTAAGAAACTTGGTTATGGAATAAAGGAAGGAAAAGAGCAGGCGTCTTGCATAATAACAAAATTCTCGAAGGTCAAGGGATTTTCACTGGAAGAGATTCCCGTTGGAAAACTTTTAGGGATAGAAAAAGGGGAATTAGAGAAGCATAAACCCGAAAAGTCGCATTCTTTACCGCCCGCTTCAACTTACAATGCCTCTGACTTCTCTTACTGGGACTGGAGAAACCCGCCAAATGGCACAGAATATAGCAAATACAACTTCACATTTTTTGACAACACCAACGGCTGGCTCAGTCAGGTAAAGAACCAAGGTTCCTGCGGTTCATGCTGGGCTTTCTCTTCTGTAGGAACTGTAGA
>CAYYYO010000060.1:0-3555 GCA_964476295.1 uncultured archaeon
ATACCATTCTGTAAAGTTTTCTTTCTTTGCCTGAATGCCAAGTTCTTCGCTCATAGAATCGCCATTCACTACTGAAGAGATATTGTATTCTTTTGTATATTAATCTTTTTAAATATCTTTGAGAAAAAAAATTTGTTCTTATCTGGGGGTGAGATAGTTGTGGAAGGATGATACGAAAGCGAAGAAAATCATAAATACGAAACAAGTAACGTTGACATGCTTTTTCTCGAAAGGGATTAGCTTGGATAAGTTTGTCTGATTTTTAAAACTTTTTTATTTTTGCATTTTCCTAATCTTTATGTGGGATTTATGACAGTTAAAATTGCAGTTATTTCTGACCTTCATTTCGGTTTTGGAAGAAATACCGAAAGGGCTGAGGACTGCTGGGAAGCCGCAGAGGAGGCATTTGACAAGGCAAAGAACTGCGACCTGATAATTCTGCCGGGAGACATTTTTGATACAAAGATACCAAGGCCGGAGGATTGGGCAAAAGCCCTCAAACTTTTTTCAAAAATCAGGATTCCTGTGGTTGCCATCCACGGCACTCACGAAAGAAGGGGGAAAGGACTGATAAACTGCGTGGAAGGACTGGAACATGCGGGATTTTTGAAACACCTGCATTGCAGTTCTGTTACATATGAAATAAAGGGAAGAAAAATAACAGTTCATGGAATGAGCGGGGTGCCTGAAACCTATGCAAAAGAAGTTCTTCAGCAGTGGAATCCAAAACCTGTAAAGGGCTCCTACAATATTTTCATGCTTCACCAATCCATACAGCCCTACATATACAACCCGATAGAACCCCCCTCCTTAAAGCTGGAGGACCTGCCGGATGGTTTTGACCTGTACATCTCGGGGCATATCCACTGGAGGGAAAAGACCGAGGTGAAGGGAAAACCTTTCATAATCCCGGGTTCTCTGATACCAACCCAGTTGAACAAAACAGAGGCCGAGTATCCAAAAGGGTTTTATGTGGTTGAATTAAATGAAAGTGTAAAGATAAGTTTCGTGGAACTGAAAAACCAAAGAAAGGTTTTCTACAAAGAATTCAAGATAAACAAAGAAAAAGTTTCTGACATAATAGAAAAAATAGAAGATTACCTTAACGATGTGAATGGGGTAAAGAAACCTTTGGTAAGGATTAAAGTAACTGGAAAAATTGAAAAGGGAATTGACCTTGATTTGTCGCACATAAGAGAGAAGTACAGGAACAGCATGATTCTTTCCCTTTCATGCCGTATCTCAGAAGAAAAGCTTGAAAGCAAGCTAAAGCTCCTGAATGATATCAGGGAAAACAGGATAAGCATTGAAGAAATGGGGATGAAGATTCTAAGGGAAAATATGAAAGAGCTTAAACTGTCAAAGGACTATGAAGAAATTTTTGATTTCTTAGTTGAAGGGAACATCGAGGGGGCAATGGTATATCTTTTGTCCTCCAAGGAAGAAGAACCACTTGTGGAACTGAATAAGGAAGAATTTGAAGAAGAATTGTTTGAAGAAGCAGAAGAAAATTCCAAGAAAACAAATCTTCTTGGGTGGGTTGATAAAAATGATTAAAGAGGTTAAACTAAAGGGTTGGAGAAGTCACTGGGACTCTGAGTTTAAGTTTTCAAAAGGGACAAATGCACTCATAGGAGTCATGGGTGCAGGAAAGAGCAGTCTCCTTGACTCAATGTGTTTTGCCTTATTTGGAACTTTTCCAGCATTGCAGGCAAGAAAATTAACGCTTGATGATGTAATAATGAACAGACCCCAAAGAAAAGACAAAGCTGAAGTGGAAATTTCGTTTCAAATGAATGGAGATGTCTACACAGTAAAGAGAATTATAGAGCGGGGGAAAGGAACAACTAAGGCGGAGATAAGGAAGAATGGGATTATCATTGATGCCGGCTCTTCCAGAACGACAGAAAATGTGGAAAAAATCTTGAAAGTGAACTATGATTTGTTCTCACGGGCTATATACTCGGAGCAAAATGAACTTGACCGCTTCTTAACAATACCGAAAGGCCAGAGAATGAAAAAAATGGACTCCCTTCTTAAAATAGACAGGTTTGAAAAGGCAAGGGCTTCAACAACAACCCTCTCAAACAGAGTAAAAGACAACATAAAAGACAAAAAGAAGATGGTTGAAGAAATGGAAGAAAGGGAAGATTTTAGCAAAATTCTAAAGCTCAGGGAAGAGGTAAAGGAATTGAAAAAATCCCAAGAACAACTTAAGGCGGAAGAAAAGGGGTTGAAAGAAAAAAGAGATAAATTGGAATTGGAACTGAAAGAAATGAAGAAAGGCCTGAAAGAAATCAAGGATTTAGAAAAGAAAATAAACATTCTTTCCGGTTCTATAGAAAGTCTGTCACAGGACCTTGAGTCGTTTGAGAAAATTGATGAAAAGAATATTGAAAAGAATATCTCAGAGATTGAAAAAAATATAAGAGAAAAAGAGGGAAATTTGAAAAAAATGGAGGGAAATCTGAAAGAATTTCTTGAAAAGGAGGGAAAATGCAAAATTTCCATAGAGCATATAGTTGAAAGAATAGAAAACATAAAACCTGTTGATGGAAAATGCCCGGTATGCAACAGAAAACTTACGGAGGAGCACAAAAAGAAGATAATAAAGGAATCCAAGGAAGAAATGAAAAAATTTGAGGAGGAACTGAAAAAGGTTAAAAATGAAATAAAAAATGTGGAAGAAAAGATATCAGCCCTAAGGTATGATATAGAAGAAAATAAAAAGCGGGTAAATGAACTTGAGGTTACAAAAAGCAGGGCAAAGGAATACAATGAAAAAAAGAAAAAGCTGGATGAAACTCTCAGAATGAGGGAGGAACTGAAAGAAAAGCTGGAGAAATGTGCGAAGAATGTGGATGAAGAAAAGATAGAAAAGCTGGAGAAAAACCTGCAGGAACTATATGGCATATACAGTGAGGTGAAAACAAAAAGAGAGAATTATGAAAAACTTGCAGAAGATAAAAAAGAGCAGCTTAAAAATCTTGAGGAAAGAAAGAAAATCTTTGAAAATTACAAAAAGCAGATAAAGGACATGGAAAACATATTGGAAAATTTAAAAAAACTGGAAAAGGCACTTAAGGAAACACAGGTTACTTTAAGAAAAGAATTTATTGATGCTGTTAATTTCACGATGGATAGTATCTGGGAATATCTCTATCCTTACCAGGATCTGACGAACATAAGACTCTCGATAAAAGAAAGTGATTATAGCATGGAACTAAAGGAATCTGGAGGAAATTGGGTTCCTGTGGAAGGCATTGCATCTGGAGGGGAAAGAACAACCGCCTGCCTTGCCTTAAGAATTGCATTTGCTCTCGTGCTTGCCCCTAACCTGAAGTGGCTGATTCTCGATGAGCCAACGCACAATTTGGACTCTCAGGCAGTGGAATATCTGGCTGAGGTGCTGAGAACAAGAGTTGGAGAATTCGTAGACCAGGTTTTTCTTATAACCCATGATGAAAAATTAGAGAATGCTGTCACAGGATATCTTTACAGACTGGAAAGGAAGAAAGAAAAGAATGAACCGACTCAGGTTATTATGATTAGCAG
>CAYYYO010000061.1:0-3496 GCA_964476295.1 uncultured archaeon
TGGGAATATTCTTTGTTATAGTGTTTGAAATCCTTTACACGGTTTATATAGTAAAATACAGGAGATAATATGCTGCTTTATAACACTCTTACAAGAAAGAAGGAAGTTTTCAAACCCCTTGAAGACAAAAAAGTAAAATTTTATGCCTGTGGCCCAACTGTTTACGACTACCCGCACATAGGAAACTTCAGAAGCTTTTTTCTTGCCGACCTATTATACAGGTATCTAACTTACAAAGGTTATGAAGTCAAATTTGTCATGAACATCACAGACATAGACGATAAAACCATAAAACGCTCCAAAGAGGAGGGTGTTACTCTCAAGGAATTTACGGACAAGTACACAAAAATATTTTTTGATGGTCTGGAGGCCATGAACATCAGAAAGGCCACGATTTATCCAAGGGCTACAGAGACAGTTCCCCAGATGATTGGGCTCATAAAAAAACTCATGGAAAGGGGGCTGGCCTACGACAGAAAAGATGCTGTCTACTATGACATTTCCAAATTCAAGAATTATGGCAAACTTTCTGGTGTGAAAGTGGAAGATATTAAGGCGGGGGCAAGGGTTAATGTGGATGAATATGACAAAGAAAACCCTGCTGATTTCGCCCTTTGGAAGAAAAGCACTCCTGAAGAGATAGAAAGGGGAATATTTTTTGAGAGCCCGTGGGGAAGGGGGAGACCAGGATGGCACATAGAGTGTTCAACCATGAGCATGAACTACCTTGGGGAAACCATAGACATACATTCTGGAGGGGTGGATCTGATTTTTCCCCACCATGAAAATGAGATAGCCCAGTCCGAAGGCGCCACAGGAAAACCTTTTGTGAGGTACTGGGTTCACGGCGAACATCTCCTAGTAAACGGGGAAAAAATGTCCAAGTCCAAAGGAAATTTTTACACATTAAAAGACCTTATGGAAAAAGGTTACAACCCAAAAGCTCTCCGTTTTCTTTTCTTAAAGGCACACTACAGAACTCAGATGAACTTCACCCTTGATGAGTTAAGGAAGGCAGAGGAAACCCTGAAAGGCCTTTGGGACTTTATGGACAGATTAAAAGAGTGGAGAGGAGACAAAGAAAATCCAGAAGTTAAGAAGTTGATAGAAAGTGTCAAGAAAGAGTTTGAGAAGCAAATGGACGATGACCTTAATACCCCGAGTGCCTTGGCATCTCTGTTTAATTTTATTCGTGAGATAAACAAGCTTATGAATGAAAGGAAAATAAGCAAAGAGAATTCCAAAGAAATCTATAATACCATGATGCACTTTGATGAAGTTCTTGGAATCTTCGAAACCGATAAAAAGGAACTTCCTGAGTGGGCAAAGGAACTCATAGAAAAGAGGGAGAAACTCAGAAAGGAAAAAAAATTCAAGGAAGCAGATGAAATAAGGGCAGAACTGAGGAAGAAAGGAATAGTTATTGAGGACACTCCGCAGGGAACAAGATGGAAATGGGCATAGATTCTCGATTTATTCTGAAGTCATCCACCAGATTGCCAAGGCCACTATTATCAAGAAGAATATGAGTGGCCAGTTGTATGCAAAATCAACAGGAACCTTCCAGCCGAGAGCATCAAGTCCGCCGGAACTCACAAACACAAGAATGCCAATTATTATGAAGATTATGGCAAATGCTGTTCCATGACTTTCAAATATGGAAACTTCTTGTACTTTACCGGTTGGTTTACCCTTTTCATCATAAACAGGTCTCCTACTTTTTATTCCCATTATTTCCAGAAAAACTATGAAAACTAACAAACCTGCTATTATCACTACCAAAGAACCTATCATTCCCATAAATACACTTACCCAAGGAGAAAGAGCCGGAGCCACTATGAATGCAAGCACAAGGGCAATCACAGTCCTTGCTGCCTTGCTTTGGGGAATTCCCTTTTCTCCTATATGGCTCGTTATCCCATAAACAATGGCAAAAGTTAAAAGCCATGGCAGAACATAAGTGAAAAACTCTTCACCGAAAATCCCTTCCATGCCAGTTGCCATTTATTTCCCCTCCCTAACCATCCACCATATCATAAGAACAATGATTCCTATGAAGAAGACAAGCGGATAGTTTATGGATGGAACAGGATAACCCAAATATTGCAGGCCTCCTGCACCTATGAAAATCATTACTGCAAGAATTGCAAGTGCTACTCCAAAAGTTCGGTAATACCTTTCTGTAATTTTTTGTTTATGAACTCCCCTCTTACCCTCCTTATCTTCGAATGTTCCAATATAATGCCTCGTTCCTGTGATCTCAAATAGTATTAATATGAACAAGAGACCGGCAAAAAGCATTATAAGACCCATTCCCATCTTTCCAAGAATTGTTACAACGGGTTCGGATACTGGTATTACAAAGAATGCAAGAACAAGAGAGATTATGGTCCTTGCTGATTTGCTCTTGGGAACATTATAATGTTCAAGTATCCCAAAAACAATTGCAAAGGTCAATAGCCAGGGCAAAAGATAAACAAAAAAATTATTTTGAGTAATTTCTTTTAGCCCTTCTATTCCGTAGTCCATTTTTTCCCCTCTTTTTATTTTTCTGATATGCAAATATAAAAGCTTTTTTAATCCTCCTTTGCCGTCATCCACCATACCCCAAGGGTCATTGCTCCAAGAAAGAATAAGGCGGCTATTATATCATTTCCTATCTCTATCTTAACATCCAAGAGGTCCAGACCTCCTGCCCCAACGAAAACTATTATGGCTATAATAATCATAACTATTCCAAACCCAATTGGGTGCTTTTCAAAAATGTTTTCCTTCTTCCCGACTTTGTACCCAAGCATCTCCACGAATATCAGTGCAGTAAGAATGCCAACAGCAACCACCACCAGACCCTTAACCATACCTGTCATGAAGCCCATTAAACCCGGAGCAAGGGGCAGCACAAGAAATGCTGATACCAGGGAAATAACTGCCCGCGCGCTTTGGCTCTTTGGGATTTTGTAATGTTCAAGAATTCCATATACGACAGCAAGAGTAAACATCCAGGGGAAGAGATAAACAAAAAATTCTCCAGTGAAAATGTCTCCTACAGTCATTTCTCCACCTATTGAATATTTGTGACAATTTTATTTATATCTTAAGACCCTCCCTTGCCAAGCTCATAAGCATAGTAAAATATTGTAAGCAACAATATGAGACCAATTATTATCATAAAATTTGTTGTCCCAATAACAGGTATTTCCATCTCAGAAATATAAGCAAACCCTCCAGTAGCCAGCATGAGAATTATTATTCCCCCCATCATTATTGGCACATCTTCTTTTCCCTTAGGAACCTTTTTTCTTCTAAGACCGACAGCTTCCAAGATAAATCCTATGAAAAAGAGAATAATGAATGCCCATAGAACAATACCCATTTCTTCAAAGAATATGTTTACAAATGGCTGGTATCCGGCTGCAAAGAAAGCAAAGACGAGGGCAATAAGAAAATTCACAGAATTCATCGGTCTTCCCTCTTTCTTGAAGATATTCACTATGGA
>CAYYYO010000062.1:0-3443 GCA_964476295.1 uncultured archaeon
CCCAAGCGTACTCCACCTAGTTCCCGATAATATTGCCGCACCGTTCTTTCGTCAACGCCCAAATAACAGGCCAGTTGTTTTGCAGTTAACACGTGACCCAATTCTTCTCGTAGTTTCTTTATACAGCCAACCAGCAGAGTACTTTCTGATCGCAAATTTGGTATCTTCGAGTCACTCATCTTCTTTTTCCCAATCCTCGATGCAGCAATGTTTCTTAAACTCTGCCATATTAAGAAACCACGCCTGGAATCGATCTCCACGAAGCCTGACCTGGGCACTTTTTCTTTTTTCTCCGGCCCTCTCTAAAATCCCTCTCCCTTCTAGATCGTTTCTCAATTCCTCAATAGTGAAGCGAAGATCTTTGCCAGTATCCTGAAAATATTTTTTTATTAGCCGGAAGGGTTCTCTGTGAAAGAGAGCAATCACGCCCTTCTGATCCATCACTTTCCCAATCACTTTGGCCTTGTATTCGTTATTTTCTTTCGAAGGATTCAAACCAACAATTTGGACATTTCCCTTTCTAATCTCGGTCGATATGATATCGAAGAGTACTTCCATAGGCCTATGGTTTTTTAGCTCCTGAACCAGATTTACTAGATTGGACTTGACGATTTCGTCATACTCCTCGACCATTCCCCTTTCCTCATCTGCGGTCAGAACATTGAGGGATTTTAAAAACCTTACAAACAGGATGAAACCAGTATTGTTCAAAGCCCAGTTAGAAACAATTCTCAAACCATTCGGGACACCCTCCACATAACTCTCCAGTTCCTTCATTTTCTCCATAAAAATTCGGAAAAAATAATTTTCCCCCTCTTTCTTGGATAAACACCAATGAAGAAAATAAGGCATAAACATACGATAATTATCTCTTTCGTCCAAACATTGTACGCCAGCTTTTTCATTGATATCAGGCTCAACGTCCAGCAAAATCACTCGAGATAAAACAAATTCCCTCCCACTCGGAAAATCTTCTCCAGTCGACAAAATTAGTCCCCTAATTCCTTTATCTTTGCTCGCGCTTAGACTAGCATTTGTCCGAGAACGCCCCTGTGAATGACTGTGCCCGTGGATAATTCGTTTTACTTTTTATAACTTATGTCACTGCTGCAGTAGTCATCAATGAAAACTAAGTGACCCCGAGCACCAAAACTAACTTGCTCCAACGAATTCGCAGTGGAATCCCATGTGAGGAAAACGTCCTTGAATGTTCCGAAGAAAGAAGCTGCAAGACCTCCTAGAAACGTCTTTCCACAGCCGGTTCGACCTACGAGATGCAGAGCGGGTTTTTGTTTCGATCCTTGAATAATCAGAGAAGAAAAAGGCGCCAAACAAATGTGCCCCATCAGAGGATACATAACAGCGTGCCTTTTTAACTCCAAAAAGCTATCCAGAAGATGATGGCAAAGTTTTCGCAGCGTATCTTTATCACCTCTTTTAAAACCCAGATTTCTTAAATAGCCGTGGGCATCACCTTTAAAAGGTTGCTCCACTCGATCGAATACCCCGTTTTTGGTGATAAAAATATTAGTTGAATAGAAATTCCCGTTCGGAGAAAAGCCTAAATCTGAAAAGACCTCATCAACTCTTACAGGACGACCCTCTAGAAATTCCATGGCAGCGTTTCGCAAATCCTTTCCAGTTCCGTACAAGATAGTCATAAAGTCGCATTGTGAAGCAATCTCCTTTCCCAGTGAACTACTTTGAAAAACTGAAAGAGGCATCTTAACTCTGTATTCTTTATTCGGGGCATGGACCATAATTTCAACAGACTCAAAAATTCCGTCAGGAGTTCTCTCTCTTAGTCTTCTAGTGATGTTGATATAGAAATTCGCTACAAGTTTTTCTTTGCCTCTTTCTCTCTTTACAAGCCAGCCATTTTTCACGCCGTACTTTCCTCTTTCAATTCTGTCTTTCATCTCGCACCTCCATGGAAACTTTTTTTGTGCACCCGTCTGCAATGTCTGCAGTTTTTCGGGCCCCAAAGATTGTTAATTGTGAAGTAAGATATAACCATGATTCCCCTAGTTGCACAATTTATCTTTAACCGTGCTCAATTGATAGTTATAATACTGGCTTATTTTATAAATGACAAGTATTTGTTTTTACTGCCTCAACAAAACAAAATGTCCTTTAAAATGAAATATTCGTTAATTGAAATATTAAAGGCTTAGGTCTCGAACTACTTGGATTATTCTGGGAATATATCTTCTTGACACAAGTTCAATGAACGTTTATACTCACACTAAAAGTTAGGAGAGAAAATGAAGACTCAAAAGGTGCGCAGAAAAAAAGATTCCATTAAGGCTGACAAAAGGTTGAAAACAAAAGCAAAACGCTTAAGTGTCATTGTAGATGAATTTTTAGAAGTTGATATCGATCGAAATAAGCTCTCTAAAGATCATGAAAAAACCGAACGACTACTAAACCTATTGGTCGACAATCTGTGGGAGGGTAAGCACTCCAACACGGACTTTTATTGGCTATATGAAGACATCCCAAAATCAGAAATTGTCTCCAAATGTTATGAGCGTCTCTCAGAGTTTTGGGCTCAATTCAAAAGAAATCTTTTTGATCATCGAGAAAAAATCCTGCCCCTGAGAGCGAAGCTAAAATCAAAAGAAAAAAGCGAAAACATTGATTCAAAAATCGAAGAGTACTCGGATAACATCAATGATGAGCAGCTCTATTTTATAAGTGTAAAATATCACTTCGAAAAACAAATCACAGTTACGTTTGAAAACGACGAAATTCACTTTGTTCAGCTAGGAAAAGACGTGGTGGACGCTTTCATAGAGCTGATCAATGGATTGCCGGCAAGTATTTTCAAAAAATGCAAGTACGAAAACTGTAAACGTTGCTTCATATTAACAAGCAGACATAAAAAAGAGTTCTGCTGCAGGAATTGCGCATCAAAGTGGCACCAGAAACAAGTACAGAAAACTGATCCCGAGGGATATAGGGCATATCATAGGGACTACTACCAAAAAAGAAAAGAGCTGCTGAAAAAAAGAAGAATGAGCAGCGGAGAAAATAGATAGAGGATTCAAATGAAGAAAGAAATAGCTAAACAGCTCAAAGATAAATTATTATTCTTAGAGGATGCTATTACAGAAGAAATCAGAAAACAACTAAACGGAGAAAATGAGAAAAACAAAATAGATTTTCACAGACACGTTCAAAAACTAGCGGAATGTTTAGATACATGCTTAAAAAATATTGGAGATTCACAGAAAAAAGAAAAACTTCTAAATGAACTCATTCAGATGATCACTCATCGATACATACACCAATTCTGTAGAAAACCGTTCATGCACCTCGAAGAAAAAGTTCTTAGAATACTACTCATTGATGAGATTATTACCCCCAAGCAGAAAAGGTACTATGAGTGGTTGTGCTAACATAAAATTGACCAGTTAGAGGTATGAGTGCTAACGCAAAAT
>CAYYYO010000063.1:0-3392 GCA_964476295.1 uncultured archaeon
CGAAGAACACAACCGTGTCCTCACCGACCACTGCGCCGACATACTCTTCTGCCCCACAGAAACAGCAGTTAATAATCTCAAAACTGAAGGCATAACCTCATCAGCTAAAGAGCTTACCAGCTTATCACCTCATCAGCGGCCACGAACAGTGGCGCTTGTCGGTGACACCATGTATGATGCTGTCTTACAGTTTTCTGAAATTGCCAGCCAACAGTCAACAATCCTTGAGAAACTGGGATTGAAATCAAAGGAATACCTCCTGGCAACAGTCCATCGTCCATATAACACAGACATCCCTGAAAACCTTCAAAATATTCTCACAGCCTTTCTTGAAATCAACGAACCGATCATATTCCCTGCCCATCCACGTACAAGAAAACTACTTAACGACTTAAAACTCAACACTAAACAACATATCTATTCAACCCAAAACTCAAAACCCAACACCAAAAACTTAAAACTCATTTCTCCCCTCGGCTATCTTGACATGCTTATGCTGGAAAAAAATGCCAGGATAATTCTGACCGATTCCGGCGGTATGCAAAAAGAGGCATATTTTTTTGGCGTACCCTGCGTAACAATGAGGACAGAAACAGAATGGGTTGAAACAGTGCAAGCTGGCTGGAATGTGGTGGTCGGAGCAGATAGGGAAAAGATAATCAATGCCGTCAGATCTTTTAAAACGGGCAACCTTCGCCCGGAATTCTATGGAGATGGAAGAGCGGCGGAAAACATTGTAAAAATTCTTTGTGATAATTTTTCACGCAGATGCATGGAGTTAAAAGAGATTTATGATAGCAAAGGGCACAACCAGTTAAAGGGAGATCAATGAAGGAAGAAGAGGGAAGATTGAAAATTTTGTTTCTGCCTGCATGGTACCCAAGTGAAGAAAATCGAATAGCTGGGGTTTTTATAAGAGAGCATGCCCAGGCGGTTGCCTTATATAATGATGTGATAGTGCTTTATAACGAGGGAGCAGGAAACCACGTTAAGGGCTTATATGAAATTGTTTCTGATAAAACCGAAGATGGAATCAGAACAATAAGGATAAGGCATAAAAAATCCCCTATTCCGCCGACTTCTTATTTTATTTGTCTTTGGTCCATATTTAGGGCTTTCCGTAAATTGATGCGCGAAGGATGGCGGCCGGACATTATTCATGCTCATGTCTATTCCGCTGGGGTGCCGGCAGTGATTTTAGGGAAGATATATAAAATACCAGTAGTTATAACAGAGCACTGGAGTGGTTTCCCTCGCCGTATATTAAGGACGTTTGATATATTGAGGGCCCGTTTTGCAATGAACAGGGCAAAGATTTTACTGCCGGTTAGTCAGAATCTAAAAGAGGCAATAAAGTCATACGGTATTAAAAATAGATTTCAGGTTATACTTAATGTTATAAATACTGAAATATTTCATCCCTCCACTTCGCAGTACAGGAATGAGAAAAAACGAATTTTATTAGTCGCATTGCTTTCGCCCATAAAGGGGATACCTTATTTACTGCGGGCATTAGCTCAACTTAAAGAAAAGCGACAGGATTTTGTTTTAGATATAGTAGGTGATGGGCCAAACAGACAGAAATATGAGGAGCTGGTGAAAAAGTTGGGACTTGGCGATATGGTAAGATTTCATGGACTGAAATCAAAACCGGAAGTAGCAGAATATATGAGGCAATGTGATCTGTTTATTCAACCAAGCCTATTTGAAACTTTTGGCGTAACTTATGTTGAGGCAATGGCCTGCGGTAAACCAATTGTAGCAACGGCGCTTCCTGTGCTTCAGGAAAAAATAAGTAAGGATAGAGGCATCTTAGTCCCGCCTGAAGACTCGAATGCCTTGTCAGAAGCGACTGATTATATGTTAGATCGTTGTCAGAATTATTCTCCAGCAAATATTTCAAAATATGTTAAAGAAAATTTCAGCTATGAAGTGGTAGGAAAAGAGTTGGATGGTGTTTACAGAGAAGTAATAAGGCAATTATGAGAGCAGAAAATGAAATTTTAGAAGATTTTCATCTTCTGTCTGATTATCTTTGGAAGACAGGTAAGGTGGAAGATTTAAATAAATACAAGGAAGATTTTTCAGCTTTTTTATTGCATGCAAATCATATTAAAGCCTATGATTTTGTTGCTTCCTTTTGTAAGAATAAAAAGGTGTTAGATATTGGATGTTTTATAGGTTACGGTGAGGCACGCATTTTTTCGCAAGCAAAAGAAATAATTGCAATTGATAGTGATGACAAAGCACTTAAATTTGCTCGTCGAAATAGACTTCCAAAAGTAAAGTTTGAAAAAATGGATGCAAGGCGGCTACCATTTTCAAATGAAACTTTTGATATAGTTATTGCTTTTCAGCTTATAGAACATATTCCTCTAAATGAAGTGGGTAATTTTCTCTGTGAAGTTAGAAGGGTTTTAAAAGAAAAAGGGTTGGTTTTTATTTTGACTCCAAATCGCAAATTTCGTTTGTTGCCCTTTCAACGTCCATTTAATCCCGAGCATTATCAAGAATTCACAGCAAAGGGACTTTTAAAGGTTTTAAAAACCAATTTTGAGGATGTCGTAATAAAAGGTACTCGAGCAAAAGATTGGATAGAGGGAATTGAAAGAAAACGAGTTCGAAAATCTCCTTTTCGAGTATATGTCTATGATCCTTTCTATAGACTTTTAAATATAATTCTTCCTGAAAGAATTAAAAATTGGCTTAAGGAAACCAAGTCAAAAATACCAAAATCATCTGGGTCCAAAAACAGAGGACTATCGGATAATAATGATCAAATTTTTAATAACTTGTTTCAAAAATTCTCTATGGAAAATTTTTATTTAGAAAATCAAGCGACAGATAAGTCAATGGATTTGTTTGCTATTTGTAAAAAGGATATTCAAACGAAATAAAGTGTCCGGCATCACAAAAAACAGCGCTATAACTTTTTCGTCTCAAATATTTATTTTTGCCCTTGGGTTTGCTGCATCTATAATTTTGGCAAGGGTTTTAGGGCCTGAGGGAAAAGGAATATATGCCTTAATAGTTCTTATCCCCGCGCTAATGCTTAAACTGGGTTCTTTAGGAATAGAAGCTGCTAATGTTTATTTCGCAGGAAGCAAACGATATGAGATAAAAGATATTGTCTCACACTCTTTGTTATGTGGTATTTTATTGGGTTCTATCCTGATTTTACTGTTTTTTGGAGTATTTCACCTTGATATTTTTAAGAATTATCTTGATTCAAATCAAATCAATCCTTTTTGTTTGTGGATAGCAGTTTTAACTGTTCCTCTTTCACTCCTTTCCGGCTTTCTGATAAGTATTTTTCTGGGGGCGGAAAAGATAACGCTTTATAATAAAATAAATATATTTAACTCCACGTTTCAGTTGATATTACTTTCCGT
>CAYYYO010000064.1:0-3285 GCA_964476295.1 uncultured archaeon
AGTAGATTATGGGTTGAAAGGTTTTTAAATTTTTGGCGGGCCCAGAGGGACTCTCTCCTTAGGAGGGGAGGTATCCCCTCCTAAAGGTTTACCACCCCTCTAAATTGGGCAAACACGAAGTGTTTGCAAACATTGATATAATATTCTTTTGAATTGTTCAGGAGAGGGTAATCCTTTAGGGAGAGGATGTGCCTCTCCCTCAGGTTTTGAACCCCCAATCTCTCGGTTTCTTCATTCCGGTGAGGAAGGGTTGATAAGGGCGGGTGCGGCGCCCTTATACCGAAGCCGAGCGCGTTATCCAGTTACGCTATGGGCCCGTATACACATACATTTGTTTCTTATAATGTTTAAATCTTTTTTCAAGCAACTATTACTATGTGTGGTGTTATAGGTATTTATGGCCCCGAAGATGTTTCTGAACAAATATTTTTTGCTATGAGAGGCTCTAAACATAGAGGACGTTCTGGCGCTGGGATTATAACGTTTGATGGCAGCAACATATTTTCAAAGAAAACGGGGTTTACAGTTGATGAATTGATGAGCTTGGATGAATTGAAACACTACGAGGGGAATGTAGGTCTTGGTCATACCAGATATTCCACAAGTGGATCGGATGATCTGGATGAATTGAAACGAAATGCACAGCCGGAATATATAATAAACCCCCTCCTTGCGGCATCACACAACGGCAACATCTATAACTACAAAGAGGTTTTAAGCAATTTAAAAAGAAAGCCAAGAACTGGGTGTGACATTCAAGCACTGCTCCTGTCAATGCATAATGAATTAAAAAAACATAATAAAATAAATGAAGAAACTGTAATCGATTCCAGCGAAGAAATATTATCAGAAATAAAGGGTTCCTTTTCAGCAGATTTTATAACATCTGAAGATGACACACCTTCTCTCTTTGCATTAACAGACCCCTACAAAGTCAGGCCTCTTGTAGTGGGCAAGAAGAAAGACAAAAATTCTGATAAAAATTTCTGGTATGTGGTTTCAGAAACAAGCGTCCTAAAGCGGCTTGGCGCTGAATATGTTATGGATGTTCCCGGGGGCAGCGTGCTTTTTGTCAATCCCGAATGGGATGAACCTCGCTATAAAACTATAGTGAAAAAGAAGCCATGGCATTGCATGTTTGAATGGGTATATTTCGCTGACAGAAATTCAGAAATAAATGGCGTATCAGTCCATAATGTGAGACGCATTATAGGCGAGCGACTCGCTGTTGAACATCCTGCAGATGCCGACATAGTTATCCCTGTTCCAGAATCAGGAAGAGCATACGCAATAGGATTTTCTTATAAAAGCGGCATTCCTTTAGAAGAAGGCCTTGTTAAATATGAAAAAACGCGCACCTTTATCCTCCAGACGCAACAAGAAAGGGATAAGGAGGCGGAGCATAACATAGAGGCAATAGACATTGCCGTAAAAGACAAAAAAGTCGTGCTCGTGGATGACAGCCAGATAAGAGGGACAAATATGAGAAAATATATTAAAAAACTGAGAAAAGCTGGCGCTAAAGAAGTTCATGTTAGAATTGGATGCCCTCCTGTATTGTCCCCATGCTATCTGGGAATTGATATGAGGAGTAAAAATGAATTTATAGCACGGAAAGAGGATGGCGACTTGAAATCTTGGGATAAAATCGCAGAAGAGATTAATGCCGATTCGCTGGGTTACGGAAGCATGGAAACGCTAAATAAAGCTATAAAGGGAAGTAGAGATGACTTTGAAATCTGTACAGGATGTTTGAGAAAAATCCCTGATGGATATCCTCCCTGTATGAGAGATGATGTTCTGGAGCTGTTTTCTCGGGACAGGGGTGATGGAAGGGCATATGAATTCTAATAACTTTTGCCAAAGTAAACCAAGTATTTGGCCGGTTTCCCACAAAATAAGCATTTTCCAGAAGGTTTTTTCTTGTTGAGATTAAAGGGTATGTTCGTGATTTTGGCCCCCGTCTCTTCCTTTATTTTTTCTTCACACAAAGAATCTCCGCACCAGGGAGCAATTATCCAGTTTCCATCCGATATCTTTTTGAACTCTTGGTAAGTTTTTACTTCTTTTGTGTGTTCTTCTATAAACTTTTTTGCACGCTCAAAAAGATTTTTTTGTATTGATTCAAGTGTCCTGTTTATCTCGTTTTTCAAGTCTTTTGTTTTTACTGTAGATTTCTTTCCGGTATCTCTCCTTGCCAGAACCACTTGATCCTTTTGCAGGTCCTTGGGGCCTATTTCCATTCTCAGAGGCACGCCTTTCAATTCCCACTCATTGAATTTGAAACCCGGGGTGTATCCATCCCTATCATCCAAATAAACTGAAAAATCTCTCAATGATTCTGAAATTTCCCTTGCTTTTTCAAGGACTATCTTTTTTTCCTCGTCACTGTAATATATGGGGACTATCACTATCTGAATTGGCGCCACCCTCGGAGGAATTATCAGTCCCTTATCGTCCCCGTGCACTATTATCATTGTTCCTATGGAGCGGGTGGAAAGCCCCCATGAGTTTTGCCAAGCATATTTTTCTTCTTCATTTTTGTCAAGGAATTTTATTTCAAAGGGCTTGGAAAAATTCTGGCCCAAATGATGAGAAGTTGCCCCTTGGATTGCCTTGCCTACCGGAAGGAAGGTTTCTATACTCAGCGTATACTCAGCCCCAGCGAACTTTTCATTTTCTGTCTTCTTGCCCTTTACAACCGGTATCGCCAGGAGTTTCTCGTAAACGTCTGCATAGCATTCTAAAATTTCCCTTACCTCTTCTTCTGCCTCTTTCTTTGTTGCAAAAACAGTGTGGCCTTCCTGCCAGAGAAATTCTCTTGTCCTGAGAAACAGTATGGGATGCTTGAATTCCCATCTGACTATGTTTACCCACTGGTTTATTTTAAGGGGAAGGTCTCTCCACGAGCGGACCCATTTTGAATAGGACTCATACATTATTGTCTCTGATGTTGGCCTTATAGCAAGCTTTTCATCCAGTTTGGATGAGCCGGCCTCAGTTACCCATGCCACTTCGGGGGAAAACCCCTCTACATGCTCCGATTCCTTTCTCAGAAGTTTTTCTGGAATGAAAAGCGGGAAATAGGCGTTTTTTACGCCAAGCTTTTCAAACCTTTCGTTCAGGAACTTCTGAATGTTCTCCCATATTTTGTAAGCGTAAGGCCTTATTATCATGCACCCTGAAACCGAGGAGTAATCAGCCAAGCCGGCCTTCCTCACAACCTCGGGATACCATTCTGTAAAGTTTTCTTTCTTTGCCTGAATGCCAAGTTCTTCGCTCATA
>CAYYYO010000065.1:0-3254 GCA_964476295.1 uncultured archaeon
ATTCATTTCAACTATATGAATATATATTCATAACTACTATATAAAGTTAACGGTACAAAAGTAATGATATTATTAATCCATTTTTCCGTTCAGAATATGGTCTATAACACAGAAATTAAGAATTGTCGGGCTGACTTCTGATTTTTCAAGGGACTTTTCAAGAGAAGATAAAAAGGGCTTAAGTTCGTGTTCAATCCTTTCCTCCAGCTCTTCATCAGTCCTCTCAAAGAAAGTGGGGTTATTTTTTGCTGTCAAGTCGACAAACTCTCCTTTAACATAAGGTTTTTTGGGAAACCTGTACATAGCTGTAATCAATTGGTTATTAAGTAGCTGAACTCTGATTGGTCCCTGATGAAACTTCCCTGTTTTCTTTGATATCACCGGTTTCGGTTCCACATATTCCTGAAGAATGTAAGATCCCATTTCAACAAAAGGATAAATCCTGTTTCCATTGTTTTTGTATGCAAGGACAGGCCTGAATGCATCATTTTGCTCGTCTTCAGCTGTAAAGCGGAATCCTGTATGGAGCTTGTGGCGAAACTTTTTTCTCAGCCGGGGCATTTCTCCCGCTATTTTCTTTTCATTAAGAACAATTTTATCCAAATTTTTTTTGGATAAAAAAGAAATGTCAATTCCCCTGTGTGTGCAGAGCGGTTTTTTGACCGCCACTTTCCCGTTTTCGCTTTCCTCCAGATTGTCTTTGAATTCCTTTAAACTTTCGTAAGTAGACATCCCCATTCCCAGATAGATCTGTTCTGGAAACAGCTTTTCAAAGTAATTGCCGCAGTTTGCCATGACGAAAAATGGGAAAACTGTCTTTGGGTTGGTTAAAGTGAAGAGTTCTGCAATATTTGCATCATTAATAAAATTAAATGGAATGTCCGATTTTTTTCCATACCAGTATTCTTTGGAGGAAGGATGTACCAAAGTGTTATCTCCCCAGTTGACAACAAGACCTATCTCATCAAAAGAAACTGCCCTGTTATCTGCTTTAAAACAAGTGCCTTTAAGATTAGAATAATCAACATATGTGTAAAGAATCTTGTCTTCCGCGTAAGCTTCAAACTTCCCGTAATCAAAATCCACTTCAGAACGTCTTGCCGCCTTTTTTAAATAGTCGAGTTCTTTCATGAACGCATTTTTCTTTCCCTTCCGCAAATTCCGGGAATACTGTTTCCTCTCTAACTTTTCTCTTTTAAGTGAATCATCAATCCATTTCAGGTGGGCAACTCCCTTCGGAAGTTTGTTGTAGTATTCCTGAAGGGATTTGGGCAGCTTAAATATTTTGGAATTGTTTTCTTTTGAATACAAAAAAAGAATCCTTTCTCCACCCCTGCGCATTCCTTTCAGAATATCCATATATCTGTAAATTCTATCGAATCGTGGTTTGTATCCTGCTCTCTCGCTAAAACCCACAGAATCAGTTATGCCGTGAGCATCAACGATTTTAAATTCTCCCTCTGAATTTTCTATGAGGTCAAACGCATAATAATTCTTAAATGACATGTTAACAGTAAGATTGAAAAACCTTTTAAACCTTTTTAAATTCATTTTATTTATTATTATTATGATTAACTTTGGCCTGGATTCTATGACAGTGGAGTTCATATTAAGGTTGATTGCCTCTGTATTCTTTGGGGCTCTTGTTGGCTTGGAGAGGGAAATAACAAGAAAGCCCGCCGGGCTGAGAACCCATGTTCTGGTTTCCATGGGCGCCTGTTTGTTTACCATAGCGTCATTTTACATGGCTCCTAACACTTCAAATATTGACTACAGCAGGATAGCTGCAGGGATTGTCACAGGCATAGGGTTCATAGGAGCAGGAAGCATAATTGCTACGAGAGGACAGGTCAGGGGAGTTACAACTGCTGCAAGCTTATGGATAACTGCAGCAATAGGCCTGATGGTGGGAATGGGAAACTATGTCCTTTCATTCGTTGCAGCTGTTCTCTCTTTCCTTGTCCTTAGAGTTGGAAAAGTTGAAAGGGAAATAGAAGAAATTGAAGGAATTAGAAAAGGGACGGGGAGGAGAAGGTAATGAGGTTTGCAGAAAGAACAAAATGTATGAAATCATCTGAAATAAGGGAACTTCTCAAGATTACTCAGGATAAAGAAATTATTTCTTTCGGTGGCGGTCTGCCAAGCCCGGATTCCTTTCCAATAGGAGAAATAGATAAACTGTGCACAGCCGTGCTCAGAAAATATGGTGCAGATGCTTTACAGTATGGAATAACAGAAGGAGTCCCTGAACTCAGGGAAACTCTTGCAAAAAGAATGGAAAAATTCGGAATTAACTGCAGCGAGGAAAATATAATTGTGACAAATGGCACCCAGGAAGCCCTTGAATTGGTTTCAAAAATACTTTTGGATGCAGGAGATGCTGCCATTGTAGAAGTGCCAACATACCTTGGAGCCATATGCAGCTTTAGAATTTATCAGGCCAATTTTGTGACGGTTGGTATGGATTCAAATGGAATGAAAACGGAAGAACTTGAGGAGAAATTGAAAAAAATGAATGAAAGGGAGAGGGAAAAAGTGAAGTTTATCTACACAATTCCAAACTTTCACAATCCTGCCGGCGTAACGCTTTCTCTGGAGAGGAGAAAACACCTCCTAGAGATAGCAGAAAAATATGAAATGCCTATTATAGAGGATGACCCCTATGTTGAACTAAGGTATTCTGGAAATTCCCTTCCAAGCATAAAGAGTTTTGACAAAGCAGGATTGGTAACTTATATGAGCACTTTCTCAAAAATATTTGCCCCAGGAATAAGACTCGGGTGGATAGTCGCAGGGGAGGAAATAGCGAAGAAAATAACTGTGGTTAAGCAAGGAACGGACCTTTGTACAAATATATTTTGCCAGTATCTTGCAAATGAGTATATAACCTCTGGGACAATGGATGGACAAATTCCAAAAATAAGAGAGCTCTACAAGAGGAAAAGGGATAAAATGCTGGAAGCCCTGGAAAAATACTTTCCGGAAGGATGCAGGTGGAACAGTCCTGACGGAGGAATGTTCCTTTGGGTGACACTCCCGGAAAGCATAGATACGAAAAAAATGTTCGCTGAGGCGGTCAAGGAAAAGGTTGCATACATTCACGGGGCGGCCTTCTGCGTGGACGGCTCCGGGCACAATGCAATGCGGCTTAACTTCAGCAATGCGGATGAAGACAGGATAGAAGAAGGCATAAAGAGGTTAGGAGACCTCATCAGGAAAAAATTGGAGAAGTGAAAAGCCCTACAGAGAATAGG
>CAYYYO010000066.1:0-3169 GCA_964476295.1 uncultured archaeon
TATAAAGTGTAAAATTCTTGTTTCTTTCGCTTACCGTTGCATAAACTTTCATGTCAAAACTGTCAAAGAAGTACTTGCATGGGCCTGACTTGTATGGCTCTGCATTACACCAATATTCCTCATAAAAGAGGACGCAGTCATTTTCCAGTATTTTATTCCTTATGTTCGGGTTCTGGGCGTACCAGGCCTGGAGAGAATTTTTTCCGTTAACCAAAATAACGCTGGGAACGTGAGTGAATATCCAGCAGTCATCATCCATGTCTTTCATTTTCTCCACAACAAAGTCATGGGCTAACCTTGCATCCCAGGCCTTTTCACCAATTTCTCCCACAAACCCATAGAATGGAACAAAAGCAAGAGTCATCATTAATGAAGCCAGCCCAAAAGAAATGTAATTCCTTTTGATGAACTTCCCCAACCCTTTATAAATCAGCATGGCCCCGCAGCCGCCAAGAATCGCCAGGGGAATGTAAAGGTTTAATGAAAATCTCACATCAACCCCGTAATTGAAACTGCCTGCGTAAAACAAAAGGTAAAGAATAAAGAAGGATAAGAACCATACAACAAGGACAGCTTTTTTTCTCCATTCCTTTAGAAACGGATAAAGACCTAAGACGGATAGGATAGAAAAAAATAGAGGAAATCTTGTGTTCTCAAAAAAGAACATGCCGTTTACCCAGAGGTTGTTCTCCACGTACTCCAAGCCAAGTTTGTTTCCTGAAGCGCCCCAGCTTTCGGACTTTACGGTAAGAATGTGAAGAGCATGAGGCAGCAGAAGGACTGAAAAGAGTATTATTACCAAAAGAAACTTTTTGCTTTTCATGTCTTCCAGCGGTTTTCTGTTAAGCAGGAAAAATGCAATAACCATTACTAAAAGGAAAAGGAAACCTTCCGGCCTGATCTGAACAGCATAAGCCAAACTAGAAATTGAAAAAAGAAGGATTGGGAATTTCTTGGTTTTGAAGTAAGATAAGAATGCAAAGAATGCAAGAGCCATGAAAAGAATTGAGATGGAGCCAGCAGAGGTTGTGGGAGCCCATCTTATGGATACAGGTATGAGAGAAAAAAATAGAGCAGAAAAGATTCCTGTTTTCCAGTTGTTGAAAAGAAGATAAGCTATCAGAAATATCAGGGGCACTATAAAGCTGCTGAGAATGGCCGTAGCGTAATGTGCTTCGTTCTCTCCCCCTCCAAAAAGAAATAATATGCTCATGAGGAAGGGATAACCATTTGGCTGTTTGTTGTATATTCCCTCAAAACATTTTTCCTGTGAGCCGTAGTTGCATAGGATGGCCCGACCTTCCTTTGCAATATTCTGCCCTATGTTTAAGTAAATATCCTCGTCATAATAGAGCCTATGCGTGTGAGGTGCCACAAAAATCCTCAGGTATGCGCCAAAAAGAAAGATTAAAAGCAGCAAAACCCATACCTTCCTGTCAAATTTGAAAAGTTTTTTTATGTCCTTGAAACTCCAGAGGCCTGAAAAAACAATAAGTCCAAGAGTTGCTGCAAAGAATACTGGTCCAATCCACATGAGATTGTTCTGTATAACAGTTTTTTCATAGGACTCATAAGTATAAAGTGTAATTATTGAAAAGAATATGACCACGAGTGCTACCGGTATCACAGCCAATAACTTTTCCTTGATATTCATTCATTTCAGCTCCACAAAATAATTTCCCAAAGCCATATATTTGTTTTTAGTTTTTTTCATAACTTCTATCACATCTCTCGGAGTGTTAACTATCGGGTAGCCATGAAGGTTCAAACTTGTGTTCAGGACTGCACCTATACCTGTTTTCTTTTTAACCTTTTCCAATATTTTTCTGTACCTATCATTTTCTGTGGTTAGCATTTGAGGCCTGGCAGAGCCATCCACGTTTATAACGGCGGCCATCTTCTCTCTAAATTCCTCTCTAACCATAAAGCCCATTGTCATAAATCTTTCTATGTGGTCATAGTCCTCAAAAATCTTCCTGCAATCTTCCTCAAGAACCGTGGGGCAGAATGGCTGGTACCAGACCCTTTTTTTAATCTTAAGATTGAGGTCGTTTTTTGCATGCAAGGAATTTGCGGCGGCAAGGATGCTCCTGTTACCCAAGGCCCTTGGCCCGAACTCCATTCTCCCCTGATAAAGAAAGACAATTTTCCCTTCTGTTATCAGGTCTGCCGTTCTTCCTGCAATGCCTTTGTCATATTCATATCTGAGACCAGATTCCTTAAGCTCCCTTTCCATTTCTTCTTCGGAATAATCCGGCCCAAAATAAACATTATCAAACCTGTATTTCCATATTCCGTTCTTTTTGAAGTTCAGGAACAATGCGGCACCGAGGGCTAACCCTCCGTCTCCCATGTGTGGGAACACAAACCATTTATCCACTTCAGGCATGTGCCTGATTTCCATATTTGCCTTTATGTTTGAGGCAACTCCCCCCGACCATGCCACATCTTTTATTTCTGTTTCTGAAATTGCGTTCCTGAAGAGTTCTACAAGCTTTCTCTTGAGTGTCTCCTGTGCCATCCATGCAAATTGTTCTGGCGGGTTATGCCACAAAATTTTCTTCAGCTCATTCCACATTCTGACAGAAGAGTATTTTGCTCTCATAGTTAGGCCTTTTACCTCAAAGAAGTCCAGCATCTCGTTTTTTTCATCAGGAACAGGATAGGCAAAGTCCGAGAGTGCCATAACCTTGCCTTCATCCTCCAGTTCTCTCATGCCCATAAGGTTTGTCACATGCTCAAAAAATATTCCTAGAGAATGTCTGGAAGAAATTTCAGAAACTCTTTCTATATTTCCATTTTCAAAAATATTAACGCTTCCGGAAAGTCCGTCTCCCACGCCATCTACAGTTATCACAAGTGACTTTTTCATGCCTGAGCAGAATCCTGCCCCGGCAGCATGTGCCATATGATGCTCTACTATGTTTAAGTTAAAATTGTTAAATCCCAGTTTTTTCAATTCCTTTTTCAGAAAATATTGGCTAACTTTTTTTGTGGGATAGCTTGGGCCAAATTCTGTAAGCTTGTATTTCAGATTCTTTTGCCATTTGGCAAACTTAGGGTAGGTTTTTCTTCTGCGGAGAAGATAATATCTGTCTTTCATGGACGGGAAAACTCGCGTAAGGGTTTTTGAAAAATCGCTTGTGCATGCAGCAACATCTGTAATATC
>CAYYYO010000067.1:0-3024 GCA_964476295.1 uncultured archaeon
GAAGTGCGCTTTTGATAAGCTCTTCTATGATAGCAGAAAAGAAAGGAAGGTATCCTATAGGAGAAACCAGATATTCAAAGAGAAGCACAGGATAAACAATAACTATTGTTAGCACAAGAAGGAAGAAGATGGCAAACTTCTGCCTCAGCTTGCTTTCAAACAAGGGCATAAATATTAATAAACCAAGACAAATATAAAAGAGGTGATTGGAATTAAGATTCCATTTAAAAAACCAAAAAAGGAGGAATTTCCTTTAGAGGAAACACACGAATCTCCAAAAGAAAAGGGAGGTGAAAGAATGACAAACAGCCCAGTGGTAAAGGAAATTGCTAAAGAAATTAAGGAAGAAATAATCAAAGAAGTTAGGTCAGAAGTGATGAGCGAACTAAAAGAAAAACTAAAAAAAGAAATTAAAGAAACTATAGAAAAAGAAGTTAAAGAAGAGATTTTAAAGGAACTATGAACCAGAATTTCTTTGTTGCATTGTGAACAATTGTCGATTTTTATCACTTTTAAGGGGTTAAATATTTATCTTTTAGGTTCCATTATTTATTTGTAATACAAGCATGATAGTGACCATCCCAGTGACTACGGAGGGATGACGCTGTTGCCGACTTCTTATCAGGTTTACTCATTCAGAACTGAGGTGGGGGTTGGATGAATCTAAGAAAAAATGATGAAGAAGATGAGCTTCCAATATATGAAATTAGAGGAAATGAATGCATTGCAGTACTTGGAGATAGGGTTGTAGTGAAAAGAATAAACTTCAAGAAAATAAAGAGTTTCCTGAGTGATGAATGAGAATTTTTATATCCCGAACATCATAGATAAAATATGGTCTGCGACTACGAGCTTGACAACGGCGTGCTGAAGGTAAATTGCCTTGGGTGCATATATGGAGCGAGCATAGAGGATTATGAAGAATGCATGGCAAAAACGGTAGACAAAATTATTGAAAACAAGGGCATAAGGAACATAATTCTTTCTAAGGAAAGGGAATATGAGTATGATTATCAACAGACTAAACTTCTTCTTGAGCTGGCGAATGTTATTAAAGAAATAGTTAAAAGCAATATGCTCACTTCTCCGGAGGGAATCAGCGATGAATGCATGAGGATACTTTCTTCTCAGATAGCTGAGTTAAGGTCTCTGATGGTGGGAAAAATAAGGGGAGACCCGGTTGGGGCATACAATGCCCTGAAGAGGATGATAAGGCACACAAGAATAAAGATAAGGTCTCTTTCCCCAAAAAGCGCTGCATGCCATGAGAAATTTCTCCTAAATATTCTCCTTCCAATAAAAGACATGATTGGAAATCTTGAGTTGATAAAAAGGAGTGAAGGAATTATAGGTAAACATAAGACAGGAGAGAGGTTTGTTTACAGACAGATATTCCATCCCACAATAAAGCCAAAGTTTATGCGAACCAAGTATGTTTCTGTCCCGCCTGAAGGGAGCGAGATAGTAGACAGATACAAGCTTATGAATAATATAGAAGTTGAAATTTACAAAAAACCAGATTCTATAAGATATTACTACAATATAATACCTCCGGAGTTTAAACTCTCTGAAACTAAATATACGATTCTTGATGTTGCAATGAAATACATGATGGAGCATAAACCCAAGGAAACAGAGTTTACAGACCCGGAAAAAATGAGAGAAGTTTTTTACAACATAGGAATAGACCTTATAGCTGATATAGCTAACCAGATGGGAGTCAGGTTATCCTCTTCTGATATGAAAGAGATGGCCTCTATTCTTGTTCGTTACACATCTGGTCTCGGTATTATTGAAATACTGCTTGCCGACCCCAAGGTGCAGGACATTTACATAAATTCTCCGGCTGGAGAGATACCAATATACCTTTATCATGCTGACTTTCAGGAGTGTGAAACTAATCTCATCCCCACCCAGGCAGATGCGGAATACTGGGCAACAAGATTCAGAATTATTTCAGGAAGGCCCCTTGATGAGGCAAATCCTGTTCTGGATACAAGGGCTAACGTTCCAGGAGGAAGCGCAAGAATAGCCGTAATCACAAGGTCTCTTTCTCCGGAAGGTCTTGGCTTTGCTATAAGGAGACATAGAGATGATCCCTGGACATATCCCCTTTTCCTTCAGCCACATGTAAAATATATAAATCCACTCTTTGCCGGTCTCATGTCTTTCATAATTGATGGGTCAAGAACGTTTCTTATAGGCGGCACAAGGTCTTCAGGTAAAACTTCTCTCCTCAACGCATCTATGCTTGAAATAATGAAAAAGAACAGGATAATCACTGTAGAGGATACACTTGAACTCAGTGTTGAGAGAATGAAGGAGCTTGGATTCAACATAGAGCGACTGAAATCCCGTTCTGTGATTACACAGGTGGAGACAGAACTGCCAACAGAAGAAGCCATAAGGACTGCCCTGAGGTTGGGGGATTCCTGTCTGATAATTGGGGAAGTCCGTTCCAACGAGGCCAAGGCATTGTACGAAGCCATGAGAATCGGCGCTCTGGCCAATACAGTTGCAGGAACAATCCACGGAGAAAGCGCCTACGGCATATTTGACAGGGTTGTAAATGATCTGGGTGTGCCGCCAACATCCTTTAAGGCAACGGATTTCATTATAATATGCAATATGCTTCGCTCTCCTGACGGTCTGCACAATTTCCGGAGAGTTGTTGCTGTAACAGAGATAAGAAAGCACTGGAAGGAAGACCCCTTGAAAGAAAACGGCTTTGTAAATCTTATGGAATATTCCCCCAAAGATGATGAATTGAAGCCGACACAAACTTTTGTTAACGGGGAGAGTGTTGTTCTCAATGCCATAGCATCAAACGTCAGGGAATGGGCAGGCAACTGGGAGGCAGTATGGGATAATATAATTTTAAGGGGAAAAATCAAAAAGGCAATAGTGGATTTAGCCGCGAAGACTGGGAAAAAGGAAATCATGGAAGCGCCTTTTGTTGTCAAATCAAATGAACAGTTTCATATAATTTCAGATGAAGTGAAAAGGGAAGTCGGCTCAATAGAC
>CAYYYO010000068.1:0-2916 GCA_964476295.1 uncultured archaeon
ATTTCATTATATCAGAAATTATTTTACTTCTGTGTATTCTTATTTCATTGTATACTAAAAGAAACTGCTCCGCTCTTTTGGGATTTTCTTTAGCGAGTTTCATAACCGTATATGCCAAATGCTTTTCTATGTTGTATAAATCCGCAGCTAACCAAATCATGTCGCATTGTTCTGATGTGTCCGCAATAACTATTTTATCCTTCGGAACTTCTACCTTCTTCTTCTTCGATTTCTTTAACATGGTTCTGCTAATATTTCCTCCTCTTCTTCACAACCGCTAAGTCGGTCTAAAAAATTATTAAATGCCTTTCCATTCTCCTTTCCAAATACTTTTTCAAGTAGCCCCATATTACTTCTCAAGTTCACTCATTTGAAGAGCTTTTTTAAGCAGTTGTATTTTTTCAGCAGTTAAATCAGTTCCACCTGATTGAATTCGCCATTTTTTCGGTTCTACCATTTCTATCCTTATCGGCAAGTCCTTACATAGCGGGACCATTGAACCCTCATATTCATATCTTGGATTACATACTAAAACACCATCTTGATTTGGGTCGGGTTCACAACCCAACGCTATTTTCGACGGGTCGATTTTATCCTTTGTGAACATATCTCACCTCCATATATTATTTTAACAAACCATTTAAAAAAGCTTTATACCCAGCAAAACCTGGGGTATAATTAACGAAAATATCATCAAATATTGCAGACGGGCATCTTATTTTTCCGCCAGTTGCCTTGAATTGAAATCTCATTCTTTTTATTTCGCTTGTTTCAAATGCGTAGGGTATATCAATAATCCTTACATATTTTTTGTCATACAAATGTTTAAAGTTATGGATAATTGTTGCAATCACAGTGGGTATTTTCCCCGGGCAACCTGGTTCTATGGTAAGTATGTTCATATCCCACCATCTTTATTTATTTTTTTCTGCATGAATTTATTAAATTCATCATTGGCTTTGTGTTCTTTTGGTATTCCTTTTATCCTAAATTTTATTTCAACACACTTTGACCAGTCAAATTCCGCTTCGCTGTGTAAAAACTCCTTAAGGCATTCTTCTGAGCAGAAATGCAAGTGGTCTTTTCTATCTGCTAAAAACACTCCCCGAAATCCGTACCAGCATATTATTTCTTCTCCCTCTTCAAATTCACTATCGCATTCGTCACATCTTGTAATTTCCTTGCCACAATATTCACATATCATAATTTAACCCTCCTTTTAAATTCCATATAACCAAAAAATATTTGTCTTCTCATATCTTTAAAACACGGATGTATCTGCCTGAAAACTATCGGAATTTCAGGTAATGTTTGTATGAGCGAATCATCAAATATTTCCTCTCCGATAACTCTGTCGCCAAACATATATCTTATAACCATTGGTCTGTTGGTGCATTTTTCCGATGCAGATTCGCTATACTCCACTATAGCCCAATGACCCTTCGGAGTCCTTTTCTTTTTTATCTTTCCTTTAATTTTTCTAACCAAACTTTTTGGATTCATCTTCCTCCCTCTTGAATTCAACCGCTATTCTGTTCTTAAATTCCTTTGAAATTTCATTAAGTTGCATTTCGGCAGATTTTCTAATGATGTTTCTGAGTGTTGGATAAACTATGTTGTAAAGGAAGTTTGAATACTGTTTAAGGTAAAAAGGTATGTTGTTTGCCCGAATGCCGGGCTTTCTCATCTCGTTCCAATCCCTTTCTATTCTTGTTCTAAGGTTTTTTATTTCATCCAATACCCTATTCTGCTCTTCTGCCTCAAGTCGATTACTTAAATCCGTGAATTCCCTTATAACAGTTTCTATTAAGTTATCAACATCAACTATGTGTGCTCTCGGTGGAAACATATTCCTGTTACAAATATTCTCTATAATATTCAGTCTCATCTGGATTTCAGATGCGAGGTCGCAAATATTTTTTAGCCTATCATCTGCAAGTTTGTTTTTCAATTCAAGCCATTCATTCGCCTGTAGGAGCACCAGCACCACCCTCTTTCTTTTCGATTAAAGATTTAAGCAGTGACTCCATTTGCGGTATCAATAAACTCAACTCGCCCATAACATCTTTTCTCGCTTTATCTTTAACACTTGACGGAGTTTCTATCATCATTTTTATCTCTTTCAACTTATTATACATAGACATCAATGCAGATTCCATTGCTGAAGCGGTTAGCCTTGATTCTTGCTCACTGCTTATCAACGGATGGAATTTTGATGTCACATTTTCAAGTTTTCCCGTTACCATGTCGAGGGATGATATGCTTTGCTCCAAAGCCTTTGCAGATGATTCGGATGCAATATCCGATTGTAATTTTTCGGTGAGCATGACCTTGTATCTCTTTGCCATTTCTCTGTATTGTTCCATGTAGTTCATCAGTTGATAATATAAATAAAAGAAAGCGTTTTTAGTATCGTTATCGGCATTCTTCAATATTGTTCTCAAATCTATTTTTATTATCTCGTTTAGTTCATCTCCCTTTATATTTTTTTTCAACTGCTCCAAATCCTCTCTCCTAACATTGAACTCAGGCGGTGCAAAATCGCCATCAACAGTTATGTAAACAGGTATTCTCCCTATTTTTGAATCGGTGACCAAATTACCGTCAAAAACATACGGAAAATAATCAAACGGTATTGGGGTTTTTGGCAACCACACTATTTTATCTTCATTGGGGTTTGTGAGCAAAAACCTGAAACCAATTCCGTTTTCTGTCTTTTCAAAAAGAATGCCATACCATTGTTTCCAGACCTTTCCGTTCATATCCCTGAAGAATTCGTTCCCAGAAAGTGCAGACACTAAATACAGTGGTTTGGCCGTCTTAAAAAAAATTGGAAATTGATTTTCCCTTCTTCTTTTCTCCAAAACCCTTTCCTGCTCGAACGCAATTCTTTTAAGTTCTTCATCTTCTTCCTTT
>CAYYYO010000069.1:0-2874 GCA_964476295.1 uncultured archaeon
ATTGGAATTATTTCTGACAAAGGCAAGATTCTTTCTAATGTTAAGGATACATACAAACCTAAGCTTGGTTCTGGCATAATTCCCCATGAGGCCAAGGAGCATCACCTTAAGGTTAAGGATGAGCTTCTTGAGAAATCCCTTTCAGAGGCGGGTCTGCCTATGAAAGGCATAGATATCATCGCTTACAGCCAGGGCCCGGGTCTGCCTCCCTGCCTGTGGGCAGGAGCAGAGTTCGCCACGGAACTTTCCAAAAAATATAAAATTCCGCTCATTGGAGTAAACCATCCCATCGGTCACATAGAGATAGCAAAGCTCCTTACCAGAACCAAAGACCCTGTGGTAATTTATGTTTCCGGTGGCAACACGCAGGTTATTGCATACGCTTCTGGAAGATACAGGGTTTTTGGAGAGACAGAGGACATTCCGATAGGAAATGCCTTTGACACCTTTGCAAGAAGAGTCGGGCTCCCGCATCCCGGCGGGCCGGAAATTGAGAAGCTGGCTAAGTCAGGAAAATACGTGGAACTTCCCTATGTGGTGAAGGGGATGGACCTTTCTTTTTCCGGGATTGTTACTGCGGCCGAGAAGCTGTACAAAAAAGGGGAAAAAATAGAAAACTTGTGCTTTTCACTTCAGGAGACCTGCTTCTCTATGCTGGTTGAAGTGACAGAGCGGGCTGTTGCTCACACAGGGAAGAAAGAAGTCCTGCTGACAGGCGGAGTGGCGGCAAACAAACGGCTGACTGAGATGCTGGAAATCATGTGCAGGGAGAGGGGAGCAACGTTTCACGCAGTCCCGCTTGAATATTCAGGAGACAACGGCCTGATGATAGCATGGGCAGGAGTTCTTGCATACAAGTCAGGAGTAAGAACAAAAAAATTTGACCCGATTTCAAGATGGAGAATAGACGAGGTTGAAGTGAAATGGATGTGATAGGTCGCGGAGCAGAAGCAATCCTATACAGGGAAGGAGAAGCTCTTGTAAAGGAGAGAATAGTTAAAGGTTATAGGGTAAAAGAACTTGACGAGAAGCTTAGAAAAAGAAGAACCCGGCTTGAGGCAAAAATCCTTTCAAGGGCAAAGCGCGCAGGCGTTCCCACACCTTCTGTGATAAAAACAGAGGATTATAAAATCGTCATGGAGTTTATAGAAGGGAAAAGATTAAAAGAGCTGCTTCAAATATTAACCGCAGAAGAAATGGAAAAAACTGCGGAAGAGATAGGAAGATTGATAGGGAAGCTGCATTCCGCCGGAATAATTCACGGAGACCTTACAACTTCTAACATGATTCTTCGCGAAAAGATTTATTTCATAGATTTTGGCCTTGCCTTCCACTCGACCTCTGTTGAAGACCGCGCCGTGGACCTTCACCTGCTCCACCAGGCCTATCAAAGCACACACTTCAATTTCTTGAAAAGATTATGGGAGCATACCGTAGAAGGTTATAAGGAAACATTTAAAGATTGGGAGGACGTCTTGAAAAGGTTGGAGCAGATAAGAAAAAGGGGAAGGTATGCAAAGAGGTAACCTTAAAATATAAATACTCTGGTTTCTAACTAATTCTATGAATCTGAAAGAATGGTTTAAATGGGGTTCTCTATCAGAGAAAATTGAGACAATTTCTTTCATAATTCTTATAGTGGCCTCCGTGTTCACGGTTGTGGGAATTTCTGTCGGCTCCTTTGTTCCAGGATTTCCCGTAGCCCTTGCGATAGCCGGGGCCTTTCTTGTTTTTGTAGCCATAGTTGTTTACATAATCAGCGAGTTCGTAAAGATTTTGGAAAAAAAGAAATGATTCACCGAGGCAATTTCTTTTCAAACTTTCAACATCTTTTTAAGTCTGAAGTAATTCTTCTTTGTAAAACCAATAACTTTCTTTGCATAGTCTTCATCTAGATTAGTGCCATAATAGAGCATACCATTCCTGTAATATCTCATCTTATCAATAAATTCAACATCAGAATCATAAAAATTCAAGATTTTAAGGTATGATACCTCTGCTTCATGGGCTCCTTTGCCAGATGCATAATAACCATCTAAAATCATTTTTGCTCTTATTAAAAACATTAGACAATCATAACAAATAAGCACATACTCGTTGGCAAGTTCATCATCGATGCCCATTGATTTCATTTGCCTATTCATAACCCTTAATTTTCTATGCGCCTCCTCTATGAGACTTTTTGCTCTTTCTTCATCAGGCTTAATTTTTCTTACAACCTGATTTTCAATGAACCAGGAAAATTCCTTTATCATAACTGTACACTTCCATGCAGAACTATTCCATTCAAGATGTTGTTTAACAGATGTTTGTTTATCTTCTTCCACGAATTGAACCAGAGTATATGAATATTTCTGTTTAAAAGTTTTTCATACTTATCGAGTTCAAGAGTTTTTTCTTTTTTTTCAATAACTGCTATATCTATATCAGAGTTAAAAATATCTTCCCCCTTGGAGTAGCTTCCAAATAATATTACAGTAGCTCCTGGAAGGTTGTTGAGCAGATAATCAGAGAGCCCTGATAAATAGACCTGTTTTAAATTTTCAATTCTCTTTAATTCTATCGCTTTCTCGTTGTCTCTGTTGAAAGAGATAAAATTTATATTTTTTATTTTTTCAATTTTAACAATTTTTTCTCTTATGAGTCCTTTAACTGATTTGGAAACGGCAGTTGGTGACACATGCAATAGTTTTGCTATTTCTCTCTGGCTCAATTTTTCTCCAGACCTATTACTAAGTAAAGAAAAAATCTCTTGTTCTAATCTTGTAAATTTAAGTTTATTATTGTCCATTTTAGTTTATATATGTAAATTTAAGTTTATAAACTTTCTTGTAGAGACTAATATTCAAAACCTTTAAATACCTTTTTTACCAA
>CAYYYO010000070.1:0-2836 GCA_964476295.1 uncultured archaeon
TATGGTTCTCCTATATTCCATAATTATGTGGAGTTAAAGTATAATAAGGAGAAGAAGGCAGTCATAAATGGTGAATTGTTTGAAAATGGCCTGGAACACGCAAAAAAAATTGCAAAAAACGGAAACAAAAGGATAATCTGGGGAATGTTAAAAGGTGCAGGTGCCTTACATCTTGATATTGAAGGTGTTGAAACGAGCAGCGATGGAAAACCGATAGATGTGATAGAAAAAGTTAAAAATTGGGTATGCGAAATTTATGGGGTGAATTCTTCAGAATGCAAAGATGGACAGTAAAATTCTACGAATCCATTTAAAAATGCCTGTCGCACACTGGCGGATTCCTTTTACCCAGCAGAATCTTCACAGGTCGTATCCTCTTCCTCCTCCTTCCACTGTGCTTGGGATGATTCACAATCTCTGTGGATGTAAAACGGGTGAAGTGATAAAAGGAATAGACATTGCTATTGCAGGAAGATATGAGTTTGTGTTTTATCAATATCAAATCTTCAGAAACTTATATAAAGATAAAAAATCAGCTTATAAAGAAGCACACCGTGGTGGTTCTATGCCAAACAAGGTTCAACTTCTTGGAAATGTGGAGTTATACATTTATATAAAGGATGAAGGGGCTTGTCTTGAAAAAAACGGTGAACAAGAGAATGAGTTTTTTGATAGAATTGTGGACGCTTTTAGAAATCCATCCATGCCTTTCATTCTTGGGAGGCGGGAAGATATCGCTATTGTGGAAGACATTAAAGAGAACATCCAGTTGACCGAAAGAGAAATGCCTCTTTATATAAAAATTCCTCTTTGGGTGCCAGAGGAAAAAACTGACCAACTGGGAATACGTGGAGTATCTTACCTATTACCAACTTATTATGAGCTTGAACAGGGTATGCGAAATTTCACGAGAAATTGGTATGTTTATGTTGAGTCACAGCCAGTGGATTTGAATGCAAATGATGAAATTCCGAAGTGTTTAGTTGATACGGTTGAACTGGAAAAGGAAAACAGAAAGATGAAAATTCAAATTCCTGTTGTATTTCTTGGCATAGATGTAAAGAAAAATTCGGAGGATAATGATGATGCAAAAGGAAATACTGGCTAAATCACTACCACAAGAAGAATTAAAAGTGCATACAGAAAAGGTTCTTGAGAATATAAGAACGTTGCGTGAAACAATTAGAAATAAACTGGAATTAGATAAAGACTTCTGGAAATACTTAGAACTTGCCTGTTTGGTTCACGATGCAGGAAAGATTTATAAGGGTTTTCAGAAATTTATAAAAGGGAACAAAGGTAAAGAATTGGAGGATAAATATCCCGGATACAATATTCACTCCCTTTTATCCCCTCTTTTCTTTAATTGGCTTGAGATTGATGAGGAAAATTGGCGAAAAATAGTCATAACTGCCATTGTATTTCATCACTATAGGCCTGATATTCCGAGGATTATCTGGGGAACAGCACTGGAAGAATGGGAAAAGATAGTAGAAACAGTCAGAAAAGAATATGATGAGTATCAAAAACTTGTTGAGGAGATTTTCATTGATGAGAAACTTCTTAAGGATGAAGACCTGAAGAAACATTTAATCAAGTTAAATATAGATAAACTCGCACGTTTTCTGCGATATATCATTCCACCTGATAATTTTCAATTTTTACCAGAACGCTTAAAATTTCTAAAAGACGAAAACTGGAATAACGAATGGATGAAAAAATATGTATTGTTAAAAGGTTTTCTTTTCAGGGCTGACCATATAGCGTCTATCGTTACTCAAAACGAAGGAACCCAAAAAGAAAAACAGGTAAATATTGAAATAGGTTTTACTCCTGAGTTTAAAGAAGTTAAAAATAACCTTATTAAAATAAAAAAATTGCCTAAAAATATATGGCAGGAAAAAGCAAAGGATTACAAAAATTCTTCAGTTATTCTTATTGGTTCAACTGGCATAGGTAAAACAGAATTTGCATTTCTCTGGGGCGCAGGTGAAAAAATAATATTTACCCTTCCAATAAGAACTATGGTTGAGCAAGTTCAAGAAAGGGCTAAAGAAATCTTTGGTAATAATGTTGGTTTACTTCATGGAACTTCATTGATTAAATTGATGCAGGAACAGGAAGATATTTCCGATGTATTAATTGTAAGGGAACAGTCAAAAAATCTTTCTTATCCCTTTATTGCTGCAACAGGAGATCAGATTTTTACTGTTGCCTTTAAATATCCTGGATATGAAAAAATAATGTCCACACTGGCATATTCACGACTGGTAATTGACGAAGTTCAGGGATACGACCCTGTTGCAACTGCAGCAGTGGTAAAAACTATTGAAGAAGTTCATAAATTGGGTGGCAAATTTCTTATTATGACCGCAACACTACCTGATTATGTAAAGGATGAAATAGAAAAGCGAGTAGGGGAAGAGAATGTAAAATGTGTATGGAAGTATGATAAAAAGAGTTTAAATTTTGTTACTGCAGAAAATAATGATTATAAAAACATCAAAGAGTCCATTACTAAACATAAAATTTACTGTATTGAAATAAATAAGCAAGTTAATGAAATCAAAAAAGATGTAGAATTTGATGACTTCGTGGAAAAAATAAAAGAAATAATTACAAACTATAATGACAAGAAAATCCTGATTATTGTAAACACTGTCAGCAACGCACAGAGACTTTATGAGGAGTTAAAAAATCAATATGAAAAAGAGGGGAAATGTACATGCGTTCTTCATAGTAGATTACTGGATAAAGAAAAAAGGGAGATACTCAACGAAATAACTAATGAAAATAAGAAACCCGATATTCTTATTACTACCCAGATTGTTGAAGC
>CAYYYO010000071.1:0-2812 GCA_964476295.1 uncultured archaeon
AGAGCATATTGCAGCTATGATAATATTTGTTATTATTGTAATATACATATCTTTCCAAGCATCGAACACCATACCATACTATCATACCAATAGTCTGAAAAACAGACTATACAGCAAGTGCTTTAGTCTTTCGGAAAAACTTATAAAGGATTCTGAATTGGGGTTTGCTGAGAAGCCATATCAGCTTAATTCCACCAAGTTAAAAGAGTTTAATCAATCTTGTATATCAGATTATGAAAATATTCTTAAAAACGTGTTTAAACTTGAAAGTAAAAGAGATTTTCAACTCAGAGTTTATGTTAACAGCAGTTTTCATTTTGTTTGTGGAAGGAAATATATACCAACTCAACTTATCGTGTCAAAGGTTGAAAGGTATGCTGTAACAGATGGTCAAGTCACAGCCATCACTTTAAATTTATGGTGAATTTTATGAAAAAGGGTGTAGTCCACATACTGGAAGCAATTCTTGTTTCTCTGACATTTCTCATTACAGTTCCGATTCTCCTTTATCCCTCGCTTGCTAGAACTGACTGGAGTTATGCCCAATTAAATTTAATGGGTCAGGATTTGATGGCTTCCCTGGATAAGATAATAGAAAATAAAGAGAGTTTTTTGCAGAACATAATGGAAATAAACGCAACTGAACTCAAAAATTCAATAAATGAAAAATTTGATTGGATAAAAAGAAAAAAAATAAACTACGGAATAAAAAGTCTTGGAGCAATAAAAAATGAAATCAGAGTTGGATTTAACTGCACATCCTGTGATACCAATGAAGAAGTGAACGAAATAGAAAATATTTTAAAACCAAGTTACGTTAACGGTAGGTTTGTGTATTTTCGGGTTTTTCCCTTCTCTTACGACAATTTTCAGAGATATGATATAGATGTTCTGCTTATTATGGGAGGTGAGCAGAGAAATGAAGCCAACAACAGAATAAATGATCTGAAGCAACTTTCAGAGAAAGGGGTTGGATTCGTTGGTTTCTACAATATTTCTTCACTTGATCAGATAGAAAATTATATTTTCGGCTTGTCATCTTTATCAGGATCTAATAATGGAAACCTCACATTTGTTAACTCTTTTGATGCAATAAAACCTAATTACGAAATTCAAAAGTATTTTTACGGTATTGGCATAAATGAAAATTTCACATACAAATTAAATGAAAATGATGAAACATTCATGATCTTGTGGGAAAATAATTACTTGGTAAGAAGAAATGACACAGACTCGGATGGAATTTATGATGCTCTTGATATAGATACAAATCACGATGGTAGTTACGAACTCTTTGGAAAAAAGGAGGGGGAATGGTTTATAATAAATAATGGAAATGACTTCAATTTCACAATAGAAAAAATCGATCCGGAGGGAAATTTCTTTACATTAAATTTTGAGAGAAAACCTGAATATGTTTTTGACGATTTTCTTAAAGATGACACAATAAGAGTCACGTCAGATAAGTCAGAAAATTATGTTGTGCTAAAAAACCAGTATGGAGAGGCTGGTTTGGTGATAAATGGTACACGCAACTCTCCTTGGAGAAGTGTATGGATATCTAATGGTAAAGGGGATGATATAAACGCATTGGTGAAAAGCGCAATTGTATGGGCTTCTGAAAAAAAATGGTGGAATGTTCTGAGGACCGTATCAGGAAGTTATAGTAAAATAAGCTACTTCGTATCCCAAGGAGAAGAATTTCATGAGCCCTATTGGATAGAAATGAACCTGTGGCACATATACTAATTTAAGCATTATGAAATAACTTTATTTATGAGATCGAAGTTCTGTCTACTCTGCGGTAAGAAGACTGATATGCTCTTTGAAGGTCTCTGTGAGTCATGTCTTAGAAAAGAGAATCTTGCAAAAATACCTGAAAAAATAAAAATAACTGTTTGCAAAAATTGTGGAAAAATAAACGGAAATATGAAACTTGATGAAAAGGGTTTAAAGAAAATAATAAAGAATAACCTCAAAATTGATGGAAAGCTTGAAAAAATAAAATTACTGAAGATTGGTAAAGGTTTGAGTTTCGATGTTGAGATAGAAGTTACCGGCTTGTTAAAGGGAAAGGTTAAGAAAACGGAAAAACTTGAAACGAAAATAGAGATAAGAAAAAGACTCTGTAAAATCTGTGGTAAAGTTAAAGGAGGATACTATGAAGCAATTATACAAATAAGATCTGATAAAAAAGAAACTGTAAAGGAGGCACTTAAAATAGTTACAAAGGGAATAGAAAAAGAAGGTGGTCTCATAACAAAGATTGAAGAAAAGAATGGAATAGACATATATTTTACACCAAAAAAAATCATAAACAAGGTAATAAGAAAACTTCCACAAGTAAAGGAAATGAAAAAATCCTATACTCTTGTAACCAGAAAAGACGGGAAGAATTTATATAGAAACACCATATTAGTTAGATTGTGATTCAAATGGAAGAGGAAATAAAAAGAGTTAGAATGCCGAGAGAAGATGAAATGTTTGGAAGAGTTGTAGCCCTACTTGGAGCCAATAGACTTCAGGTTGAATGTGAGGATGGAAAAGAAAGAATATGCAGAATACCGGGAAAACTTAAAAAGAGGGTGTGGACAAGAGTAGATGATATAGTTATTATAAAACCGTGGTCTACCCAGTCGGATATCAGAGGGGATCTTGTCTGGAGATATACAAAAAACGAAGTTGAATTCCTCAGGAAAAGAAATTGCTTGAAAAATTTATAAGGGAAAGAAATGATTAAAAATTTAAAAATTCATAGAGGAAGAATTGGAGTATTAAAATCCTCTCTTAAGAAATTGGAAATGAAAACCGG
>CAYYYO010000072.1:0-2772 GCA_964476295.1 uncultured archaeon
ACTCTTCAACAAGACTCCTTGCTACATCTTGGCGTATTCTTTCTTCAGGAGTATCTTTCCTGAGTTTACCTGTGATAAAACATTTAATTTTTCCTGGGGGGATTACCTCTATTGTTTCGCCCTCATCTTCGATCAATTTAAGTTGTTTTTTCCTTGGCATGATTATACCTCCATATTTATTCCTAATGCGACGTGAGGAATTTCAGCTAACGTTATGGGGTTATTTGAAATTCCGAGCGAAGCGAGGAAGTTGGACGAAGCTATAGCAAAATCGGACATGCACCTGTTATCGGAAGGCCAATATAAATTCATTTTTTGAACCTCTTAATAAGTTCTTCACTATCAGAAATTTTATCGTATCTTTCTTTTCTGACTTCATTGCTTGAGAGATCTATTTTTATTCTTTGCAGAAATTTTCTGAAATCTGGATTTTCATCTGCAAGCTTATTTACAGTATCCCAATCTAATTCGTTTTTATGCTTTGCAGGCAGGATCACCTCGGAAGAATCTGGATCACTAATATCTAACTTAATTATTCCTATGCCAAAAGCAGCTGACAATCGCTTTAGCTCAGATAACAGTTCATCATCTTGATCTATATTTGCACTTACTAAGTAACCCTCATTTGCCCATGAAGAATTAGATACTGCCTGGAAAAATGATTCTCTGAGATTATGAAAACCAAGTTCTTTTTTAATTTCAAAAGAATATAAGATTATTGACGGAGAACCTATTTCCTTTGCAAAATCAATGAGCTCACTCGTCCATTCTCCAATTGGGAAATACACACCCACTATATCAGGATGCAACCATTGAGCATATCTTCTTCTTCTGTTTGACTTTTCATGACGTATTGTCTTAGTATAAACTTTCATATATGTATAAGCAAAATATGATAGGACAGGGTGTAAATCTTTTTCAGAATATCCCAATATCTTAGGAGCTTCTATTTTGCCTTTTTCTTTCTTTTTTATCTCTTTTAATTTATCCTCTGAAACAAGAGTTTTTAAGAAAAACTTTCTAGGTTTTGAATCAATCTTTACAAATGGTGAATTTGGGTTATCTCTTATATCTATATATATTTGAGCTGCAATTGAGCTCCATGGTGTTTTCCCCTGTGTTCCACATAGTTTATCATATCCTTTTTTTACAGCAAGGTTCCAAATTTCTTCAACACTAAGGGGGCGACCTTCTTCTTCCAAAACTTTTTTTGCCAATTCTTTAAATGTAAGTTTTTTCATAATTTTTCACCTCCCTGTTTTTCTTATGGCTTTTCGATAACGGCTTGCAGGTATCTGAAGTTAAGCCTATAGGTGGATTTGGTTGGAGAATAGCGAAGCCAGATACCCACCTGTTATCGGAAGTGGCGTTCATCATGTCTATACCTCTTTAAAGCCTTTAACATTCCAGCAAATTTAATATTATAAGTATCAGTATATTCTTTCTCAAATTGCTTAATTTCTTCCGGAGTTTCCACCATCCAATAAAAATAATAGTGTCCTTCATCATTGCTTCGTTTTTTTACCATGCACAATATTTCATCATTGTTATTGTCTTCTATAGATTGAATCAGTTCGTCAGGAAGATTTTGTTTAACAATACGACATTGTCCTGGTTGAATCTTAGGTTTCCCTGTTTCATTGTCGAAAAATGCAGAAACATAAGCATTTCCATATATTGGATTTTTTTCTATTCCTTCAAATTCGATTCGTTCTTGATATTTAAAATGTCCATAAGCTATGTTTGTGGTTAACATAAAATCATCATCAAGCATTTTTCTATTTAACTCTCTAACCACTCTTAGTAAGGCTTTTAGAGATTCTGTTTTGTTATCATTACAGGCCCTTACAAACAGAATACCACAATCTGAAATAAAAATTCCTTCAACAGAAATATTATTTTGCTGTCTATTTCTTCTAATCACCTCATATCCATAGTTGTAGAACCTGTCAAGTGCCTTCCAAGCTCTTTCTTTATTTTTCATTAATTGTTTAAATCCAGATATATCCATAAAAGCAACAAATGTATCCAAATCGATATTAGATATAGGCATTTATTCTTACCCCTGTGCCATTTCCAATAACTCCTTCATATCTGCGTTGTGGATATAACACACTCTAGATGAACTCATTGGTCCTCCTTCAAAAAAGTGGAAAGTGACCTTGCCGGGCTTCCCATCTCAAGAAGACAAAATTCCCATGTTTTTAAATTTTTTGTTCCCTTTTTAAAAACCATTATTTCTCCTGAACATTCCATCCCACGTTTTTCAATCTGTTAGAGTTTATCATCACAAACCAATTTGTCAAGTCCTCGCTATGCCTCAAAAAAATCTATACGAAATATATAACATTGCCTCAATTTAAAAACTTTACAAAAGGGATAAAATCCACCTCCGGGAAAGGAGGTGGACATGAGACAAAAAGCAGTAAGCGTAGAGTTAACCATGAACGAGAAGCGTAAAGTGATAAAGAAGTTCAGTTATAAGTATGGCAAAGAGAGTAAGAAAGGCAAGGGTAGGGTACTGGATATGGTTGTGGAGGTTACTGGTTACAATCGTGTATATGCGGCTTATCTTTTAAGGGCATACAGCAGGGTTATGCATATTCGTGGTGTGGAAAGTGTTTATAGGGTTATTGTTGGAGAAGGTGTAAGTAAGAGGGGCAGGAAGAAGGTTTATGGGGAGGATGTTTGTAAGGCACTTATATTCATCTGGAAGGTATCAGGGTATATGTGTGGCAAGCGGCTTGCTGGGTGTATAGGTGATTACATAGA
>CAYYYO010000073.1:0-2734 GCA_964476295.1 uncultured archaeon
CTTTCTGCAATAGTTATGATGTTTGCAGGGGTTTTTCTTATTATCTGAACCCTTCATAGCTTTCTCTCAGGACAAGCTTCCCCTCGCCGTCTCTCAGGTAAAGGATGTCACCGTTGTTGTTCCACACAACTGGGCAGGCGCCTCTTCTGTTCCAGTGAAGCTGGCTTGAAGTGTCTTCACCCGGACCCGACAAGAGTTTCAAGGATTCGTTTGGACCAAGTCTTAGGTTGGAAAATCTGTAGATGTTTGTCCCGCTGTCTTTTACAGACCATCTCGTGAGTTCGCAGTCAAAGGGACATATGTTTCCAAGGGTAACCCATTCACCGTTGGGGTTTTCACAGTCGTTCCCCTCAGCATCCCAGTGAAATTCCTCAACAACTATGCAATCTGCACATCTATCCTCTGACAGCAAAGACCAAAGACCTTTTTTCATATCCCTTGCCTCTTCTTCACCGTTCTCCAAAATTTTTCTGTATCTGCCATCTCCTTCAGGAAAGTAAACGGTGGCATAACCCTCCTCAACCATTTTGAGGTTAACCATCTCGTCTCCCAGGTAAACATAGCGGAGCAACCTTCCATACCTGTCCCTCTCTTCCCTATCTTTTTCAAGGTAAACCTTTTTATTAAGCACGAGTTCTGCAAGCATATTTTTTGCCTCCTGATAAAAAGGTTCTCCCCTTTCCGGAGCATTTATCCCCAAAAGTCGGACTTTCTCCGTAGTGTTCAACTCCAATGTATCGCCGTCCACAACCTTCACCACGAACCCCTCTTCGCGCTGGAAGTATGCAAAAAAATAGATTCCAATAAAGACAAATAGCCCGATTAAAAGAACCAGAATAAAGGGCGGCATTTTCATAGCATTACCCTTATCAGGTCTATGAGGGCGAGAGGGAATGCAACCATCCAGAAGAATTTCAGGGACTGGTCTATTGTAAATCTTGCAAAAAGCATCCTGACAAATGTCAGCAGGAAAATTACGAGGAAACACTTGAAAAGGAAAACCCAAAAGGTTCCTCCTCCAAGAAAGAGCACAGTAACAAGAGAAGAAAGGGTGAAAAGCTTGAAGGCGTAAGACAGCTCAAACATACCAAGCTTGTATCCTGATAGTTCGGTGAAAATTCCTGCAACCAGCTCCTGCTCTGCATGGGGCACGTGAAACGGGGGAAGGGCAAGCTCTCCCTGGGTCGCAATTATAAAGGCGAGAAAAGCAAGGGGATAAAGAAGAAAGTGATTCTGCGTTACTGAAAGAGTTGAAACTGTCGGAACAAGAAGAGCCGTGATGAATGGCAGCTCAAAGCCAAGGGCCTGGACAAGCTCCCTGCTCCCTCCGATTCCTCCATAGGGATTTCCTGAGGCAAAGCCCGCCACGATGTACCCGGAGACCCCCATGAGGAGAAGGTAAATCACGTAAATAATGGAGCCGGAAAAATTGAAGGAGGGAAATCCAGGGAAAGGTATAATGAATATGAGAGAAATGTATGCAGAGAGAGAAATTATTGGTCCCCATATCAGGCAGGGAGTTTCTCTGCTGGATTTTATTCTCTCTTTGGAGAAAAGCTTTATCACGTCCAGAAAGGGCTGCCATACCGGAGGGCCTATCCTCTGCTGAAATCTTGCAGCAAGCTTTCTCATAACTCCCATAAACAGCAGACCAAAAAATCCGGCAAACAAGACCTTTGCTATCAAAAAGACATACATCTTAACTCCTCGCCTGTTATTGTTTTTGATTTACCTGTATCAAGGTCAAGAAGCGTGACCCTGTCGGTGCAGGACATGCAGGGGTCTATTGACATGACAGCTATGGAAACATCAGCAAGTCTCAGCCCTCTCAGAAGAGTGGGTATTGCATTGAGTGTGGCATAAGTGGGAGTCCTTATTTTAACCCTGTCGGGAGAGAATTTTCCTGCAGAGGTTCTTATGTAGTATGCAAGTTCCCCACGCGGGGCCTCCACGCGGGTGATTATTTCCTTGCTGGACATATTTGAAAAACTGACCGGAACTTTTAAAGGTCCCTGCGGCATCTTCTCAATCAACTGATCTACGATTTTCAAACTTTCAAGAATTTCATAAAACCTCATTCTGATTCTTGTCAGAATGTCCCCTCCAGTATCTGTTATAACCCTGAACTTCACATCTTCGTAAGAAAAGTATGGGTCTATTTTTCTTATATCTGTTGACACGCCGGAGGCCCTTGCATTTGGACCGACAATCCCAAGTTCCACCGCATCCCGATGAGATATTCTTGCCACGCCGCGGGTTCTCTTGACTATTGACCTCTCACGGAAATACTTCATGTTCTCTTTTGTTCTTTCCTTCAGCTTTTCTAATCTTTCCCTTATCCCGGAATTCATTTTGAAATCCCTTCTGACTCCTCCGAAAGTGTTTATAACATAGTGAACTCTATTTCCTGTAACCTCCTCCAGGATTTCCATAACATTTTCCCTGTCTCTGAAGAGAATATGAAAGACAGTGTCAAAACCCATTTCGTAAGCGCACATAGCCAGGTAAAGGTAGTGTGAATGGATACGCGACAATTCGAAAACAAGAGTTCTTATGTAATTGGCCCTCTCGGGCACCTTTGCTTCTACTATTTCCTCCATCCCCTTCACGAAGCAGGAGCTGTGGGAATGACCGCAGAGACCGCACACCCGCTCTGCAAGGTAGATGTCCTTCAGAAAATCCCTCTGCTCAAACCCCTTTTCGATTCCCCTGTGGTTGTAACCAAGATAAAGGT
>CAYYYO010000074.1:0-2696 GCA_964476295.1 uncultured archaeon
CCATTCTTCACACCTTCACCACTTTATAGTAAATATATACCATAACTCCTATATAAAGCTTTCGAATTGTAACTACTTTATAAAGGTAACATATCTTATGCTCAGATTCTAAATAGATTAGGAAGAAAAAAGATTTATACTGATTTTTCACACCCATTCTCTAATATTTTTTCTATATCCAATAAAATTTCCTTCTTGGAGAGTTTTCGCTGTGGCGGCGGCATCTTGTCCAGAATTTCAGCAATTCTGCTGTGCATGTCTTTTTTCATATCATTTCTTATCAAGATATATGTCTCTGAAGGGCGTGCTTCTTGAGTAAAAAATTCTGTAGAGTCGCAGACATCGTCCAATTTTTCCATATACTCTTTGGGGTTTGAGGCACTTTTCGGAGTTGTAAAGCCCATGCTTCCCTCTATCACGCCCATGTATTTTATGAGAAGGTTTGTTTGTGCCTGTGCTGTTATTATGCCATCCATGTATTCTTCTTCCTCTTCTGGATCGAGCGGAAATTTTTCAGGAGTTTTAAACGCACCTGTTATGTTAGCTTCTCCGCCCATGTAGTGAACCCCAAAAAGGAAACTTCTTTGCCACGTTTTCCATGCAGACATGAAGAGAATTAAAATCTTAAACTATTTATACCCCATTTAACAGTCCGACATCTTTTCCTATTTCGAGGTATGCCCATGCCCATATAAGTGCCTCGAAACTGTGCACGAGGTCCCCCTTTTGATAGAAATGGAGTGAATCTGACTGGTATGCCTTTATGTTGGTAAGGAATTCCACTCCCTTGGGGTTCAGGGCCTTTGTCCCATCCAGCGACTCCTCAAGCTTTTTCATCCATTTCTTTATTTCTTCCCTTAATTTTTCCTCTGTGTTCATTCAAGCGCCTCCTTTTCTATAGAGTGAAGCTTCCCGGGAATTATCAACACAGCCGGGGTTGAAAAATTCCTCTTCCTAAGATTTTTTACAGTATCATAAACCGTTAATCCTCTTTCTTTTAAGACAAAAACCACAACTTTATCTTCTGGCTTCAGAACACCTTCTTCCCTTTTTTCCTCTATCCTGAGGAGATAATCCAGACCTTCTTTTGGTTCCATCATCTTTTCCTTTATGTCAAGTAAACATAGTGTATGCAAACCCCTTTTCCTGTTTTCCTTTATAGTATCATAAGGGCTTTCTGGCTCGTACCTTTCCTGGGGAAATGGTATAGTAGTGGTCTTCCCAAACTTGTAGATGAAGAGCCCTGTTTCTCCCACAGCTGAATAAATGGAAGGGGCATGAACAATTCTGGTTTTTATCCCCTTTTTTCTGGCCTGAATCAGCAGGTCTATGTGCGTGGTGGCCACCAGGGGATCGCCGGGGACTAAGATCCCAACGGTTTTGCCCATGGCCTCTTCCAGAATTTTCTCCTGATTCTCTTCAAGATCTTTCCTGCTAACTTCATTTATCTCTTTATCCAGCCTCGCTTTCAGGTTCTCAAGTCCGAACCAGCCGGATGTATAAAGCTCTATGTAAAGCTTGTCGCAGGATTTTGTGGTCTCGAAACCGCGAAGGGTCATATCCTTTTCATCATACAATCCAAGTCCAATCAGGCAAAGCATGCTATCACTCAAGTAAATTCTGTATAATTTTCCTTGGGTTGAATTTTTCTAAATCTTTGTATTCTTGTCCGACCCCGATGAAAAGAATTGGTTTCTTTATGGTATGTGATACTGATAGCGCGGCTCCTCCCTTCTCATTCACATCCATCTTTGTCAGGACTATTCCATCAACTCCAACCGCCTCATCGAAGGCACGGGCCTGCTCCACAGCGTCATTTCCTGTGAGAGAATCTATTACAAGGAGTTTAAGGTCCGGCTTGTTTACTCTTATTATTTTTTCCAACTCTTTCATTAGGTTTGTGTTTGTGTGTGTTCTTCCTGCGGTATCTGCAAGCACAACATCAATTCCCCTTGCCTTTGCATGTTCTATTGCGTCAAAAATCACTGCCGCCGAGTCGGCCCCGTAGTCGTGCTTTATCACAGGAACCTTCAGTTTTGCTCCGTGCTTTTCCAGCTGGTTTATTGCAGCAGCTCTCCAGGTATCTCCCGCGGCCATGTTCACGGTAAATCCCTTCTGTTTAAGGAGGTATGCTATTCTTGCTATGGCAGTGGTTTTTCCGGAACCGTTGAATCCAAGGAAAAGGATAACATAGGGCTTTTTCTTTTCCACTTCCTTTAAAAGGTCTATCGGCTCTTGGTCAAGAATTTCAAAGAGAGACTTCTTTATCTCTTCTTTGACAACTTTTTCTATTTCACTCTTCTTTATTTCCCTTCCAACAAGATTCTCCTTCAAATCGTTGCATATTTTTTCTGCAGTTTCCAAGGCAACATCTGACTCAAGAAGAGAAATCTGCAGGTCCCACAACAAATCTTTCAGGTCCTCTTCTTTAACAGTCCCTTTCCCTAAAAACCCAAATTTTTTCTTCGGTTTTTTCTCAGGCTCGGCTTCTTTTTTCTTCGGAACAACTTCAACTTTTTTTGGTGTCTTGGGTTCTTCTTTGGGGACCTGGACCTCTGAAGGTTCTTCCTTTGGTTGTATTTGTGGTTTCTTTTTTTTCTCTCGTGTCACTTCTTTCTTAACTTTTTTTTCTTCAACAGGCTTCTCAATCACTTCTTCAGCTTCTTCTGTTTTCTCTACTTTTGCAATCTTCTTTG
>CAYYYO010000075.1:0-2693 GCA_964476295.1 uncultured archaeon
ACCTGCATAAACTATAATGTGACAGTTTCTTCGGATAGTCTTGAAACAGGGTGTTATGATGTGAAAATAAATGTCAGAAACCCGGATGGAAGGGTCGGCGAAATTTATGATCCTGTGGAAGGATGGAAATCTTCTTTCTATTACATAAAAAATGGTATCTGTAGCCGAGAAAAAGTTTTCAGGTTGAGAGTTAAAAGCCAAAAGGACTTTGCCGTGTCGGCCATTCTAAAACGGGGTTCGAGAACATGGGAATCTGATGAAATTGCTGTGAAACAGAAATGTCCTGAAGGAATGGAGCCGCCTGAATTTTTCCTCTGGGTGCTGATTGTGGTGCTTGTTCTTATAGCAGGAATTTCAATTTATGTTAAGTCTGGTTCCTGATAGTTTCTCTTTGATTTCCTTTATTACCTGTTCATAAGGCACTTTCACATAAACTAAATTTTTTATATCATTCTCATACTCTCTTCTTGACGGCACTCTTTCTAATTTGGTGCTGCATTTCTTTTCAACAAGTTCTTCATCAACTTCTACTCCTCTCTTCAAAAGGAACCAGACATCATAGAGGTCTCTTCCCCTACCCCTTGAAAGCATTGCAACTATCTTCTCTGCAAGTATCTCTTTTTCATCCATTGTAAGAACAAGAAAACTCTTTCCAGTCTCAGGATATTCTGACTCAATAACCTGCCATTTTGGTTTTAGAATTGTTCCTGTTCTTTTTCCTGCATCTATTCTAAATTTATTCATAGAGTAATCTTTTCCCATAAACAGTGGTCCCTTAAAATTTATTTCACATGTAAAGGATTCTGTGAACAGCTCCTGTTTTCTAAACTTAGACTCCATTCCCAGGTCTTCAATTTTTTTAACAATTTTTTTCACCTGCCTCTGAAATTTTTTTGGACTTCCTCTGAGATTAAAGTCAAGGTCTTCAGAAAATCTTTCAAGCCCATAAATGTACTTTATGCACGTTCCTCCTTTGAATATGGCATCTTCAAACATTCTGTAATAGTAGAATAAAAAAAGCTTAAGCAAGTAATCCTTTTCCTGCTGGTATAGAGTTAATCCAGACCTCTTTGCAATTTCCTTTAATTCACGAGTTGATATCATAATATCACGTTCTCTATAATCTTCCATTTTTTGTTATACCCCATAACGTTTTTCTTTAACGGGTCTAATGGCACGAACCCTTTTGATATTTTAAGAGACATCTTTTTTATCAAGCTCTCCCTTATTTCAAGCCCCAACTTTTCTATAAGAAAACCTGCCCTGGATATTATTGACTTGTTCTCAAATCTTAACAGATAATCAACGAACATATTATGGTCTATTTCATTCCACGAATTGGACAAACATTTAGAGAATTCTTTTATTCCCCCTATTGCACTCAAGTGTGATAATGAGTCAACTAAAGCCTTTTCCTTTTCAGCTATGTTAAAAGAACCAAGCCTCTTATACCCAAAAAATCTTTTCGATATAACTCTTATGACACGAATTCTTAAGAGTTTCAGATCTATTGGGGCAAACTGATATGTAGAGGCCAACTGTATTGTATGAGGTTGTTGCTCGGTAAACCCATAAAATGAAAGTGCTGACCAGAAGCTGATATAGGAAGGAACAAAAATTCTTGTTGATATCTCAAATTCTCTCCCGTGGATTTCATCCTTTATTATATAGCAATCTTTTTTTGCCCTTAAAACAATACCTTTTTTGTTCAGGGAAAACAGTATATTGTAAATCTGTGTTCTTTTCATTTTAGTTACTCTTACAGCATCCTTTAAAGAAAAAACTACAAGGTCATTTTCTTTAAGATTTGAGAGTACAATGGATTCAAGCCTGGAAATGCTTTTATAACTTTTATTTTGATTTTTTTGTTTTTTCATAATATCTTTATAAAAGTTATAATATATAAATCTACCATACCCTGTACTTAAACCCGTATCTTCCCACAAGCGGAACGAACTTAAAGTAACCAATGTTTCTTATTGGTTCCAGACCCCATCTTGTTTTTTCAAAAAGAGTCACCCTCTGAGAAAAAATGTCACCTATAGGCGCTACAAGTTTTCCGCCCTCCACTACCTGCTGTTCAAGGGGTGGCGGTATCTTTGGCGTTGCAGCAGTTATGATAACCCTGTCGAAAGGTGCCTTCTCTTCGAGACCAAGCGTTCCGTCACCATGGATTATCTCCACATTATGCAACCCGGTTTTTTCCACATTCTTTCTGGCAAAGTTCACCAAATCCTCGTCCATTTCAACAGTGTAAACTTTTCCATTTGGCCCCACCAGGTGACCGAGAATGGCTGCCTGCCAGCCGGAGCCGGCCCCAACCTCTAAAACCTTGTGGCCTTCCCTTACATCAAGCATCTCGGTCATAAAAACGACTACAGACGGCTGAAGTATATTTTGATTATGGGATATAGGTATAGGGCAATCAGAATAGGCATCGTTTTTGTGCTTTTCCGGAACAAAAAGCTCTCTTTTAATTTTTTTCAAAGCATGTTCTATATTTTCACTTTTCAATATTCCATCATCTTTCAGAGCAAATATGAGTGTTGAAAGAAGGTTCATAACTATTCTTATAAGTTTATATTTAAATAGTATATAGTTTAAACATTTAACTTAAATATAGTAAATAATTTATATAAGTATATACAAAATAAAAATGGGTGTGGGGGATTAAGTCAGTTATCAAGATTTTT
>CAYYYO010000076.1:0-2587 GCA_964476295.1 uncultured archaeon
ATTATGAAAGGTTTCTTGATTTGAAGATGACCAGCGACTCGAACATAACCACTGGAAAAATTTTCAAAACTGTGATCGAAAAGGAGAGGAGAGGGGATTACCTCGGGAAAACTGTTCAACTGATTCCTCATGTGAGCGATGAACTGCAGGAGTGGTACAAAAGAGTTGCAAAAAATGCAGGGGCGGAAATAGAGCTTATAGAGATAGGGGGAACCGTGGGCGATATAGAAAACCAGATATTTCTTGAATCTGTAAGAGACCTGTCCCGGGAGGAAGATGTTATTTTCATTCACTGCACTCTTGTTCCTGTAATAGATGTTGTGGGAGAGCAGAAAACCAAACCTACCCAACAATCAGTGAGAATGTTACGGGAGATGGGAATAGTTCCTGACTTCTTATTTTGCAGATCAAGAGAACCATTGCTTGACAACATAAGAAAAAAGATTTCAAGGTTTTGTGGCATCCCAGAAGAAAACATAATTTCTGGACCAGATTTAAAGAACATTTATGAAATACCACTTATTCTTGAAAGACAGGGAATTGCAGAAAAAGTTCTGAAAAAGTTTGGACTCAAGGAAAGAAAAAAGGATTTGAAAGATTGGGAAGAAATCGTAAAAAAGATGAACAACCCCCAGGGAAAGATAAGGATAGCAATGACAGGAAAATACATGTACCTCCATGATTCCTATGTCTCCATTCGTGAGGCCCTTAAACATGCAGGAGGAAACCTCGGTTATGATGTGGAAATAAAATGGATTGAAACTACTGATATAGAAAAAGGTAAACTTAAGGTGAAAGATACATTGAAAGACGTTGATGGAATCCTTGTGCCGGGGGGATTCGGAAGCAGGGGAACAGAAGGTAAAATAGAGTGCATAAGGTATGCCCGTGAGAATAACATACCGTTCCTTGGGTTATGCTTTGGGTTCCAATTGGCTGTAGTAGAATATGCGAGAAATGTATGCGGTCTGAAAGATGCCAATTCAACAGAAATCAATCCAAACACCCCTCATCCTGTAATAGACATTCTGCCGGAGCAGAAAAAAATCAAGGAAAAGGGTGCAACAATGAGACTTGGGGCTTATCCTGCTGTCCTGAAAGAGGGTTCTCTGGTAAGGAAACTTTATAGAAAAGAAAAGGTTTATGAGAGGCACAGGCACAGGTATGAGGTGAATCCGGAATACATAGAAATTCTTGAGAAGAATGGCCTCGTGTTCTCTGGAGTTTCTCCTGACAGAAAATTAATGGAATTTCTTGAAATACCGGGGCATAAGTTCTTTGTGGCAACACAGGCCCATCCTGAATTCAAGAGCAGTTTGATGAAACCAAGCCCGCCGTTTCTTGGGTTCATAAAGGCATGTGTTCAATAGTTCCGTTTGGCTCTTTCTCTTTGAATGCATGTACGCGAAATTTGTATATCTCCGCGGTTTTCCAGGCATCCTTGTCCCATAGCCCTGCCTTGTAGCACAAATTTTCCAGAAACTGGAGCTTTTCGGGGAGTTGCTCCCAGACCTGAGGCAGAAAAAGCCCCGAGGACCATCCCTTCTTCAGAATCAGCCCGTCCTTTTTCGGTTCTATCTTCTGGAGAAGCTCCGCCGGACTCTTGAATTCAATTTTCTCGGGTTCCGTGAGGACTGAAACTTCCACAGTTATCTTATCCAGTTCTTCCTCTCTTAGAGGAGGAAACCTCGGGTCGCGGGCAGCAGAACATGCAGCATCGCGAACAGCGTCTATGAGCGGTTTCTCTGGATAGGGGAGACCTATGCATCCGCGAAGTTCCCCAGATGGATACTTTTCCAAGGTAACGAAAACGCCTCTCTTTTCATCAAATTCCTTGGGATAAGATTCTGGAAGCGGAGTATCCTCCCCGCGGACAAATCTTGATACCGTTTCCCTTGCAAACTTCACCAAAAAAATGCCTTGTTTCTTTGTTAACATAAAGTTTAAATAGTTTTTCCTTAATTTAATACTGATGATTCATATGATTAGAGTCGGTAAGGATTATTTAGATAAGGTGAAATATGTCTTGGAGAGAAACACCAATTTATCTACACAGGGAGCAAATGACATATCCAATATCATAGAAGAGCTTTTTAAAGAAGGTGAAATAATAGACCGTTTTTTGAGTTGGGGGTTAAGGTCTTATTTCTATGTGTTACAAGATGAAGGACTACTAAAGGTTAGAAGGGAAGTCTATATAAAAAATAATACAGAATGGCGAGAATTCTACTGGAGACCTAATAATGGCTATAAGGTAAAAATCAATGATTCTGGCGAACAAAAAAATGAAGAGGAAGATTTCGACTATTATTCTCTTCCAGAAAAAATATGGAGAAGAAATTGATGGTTTCGTCTTACTCTTAGAAACATATAAATAAACATTTCTCGTAAATATTACATCAGATAGCGGGGTGGAGCAGCCTGGAGTTTTTCTGCCAACGCTCACAAAAGCGCTTGCGGAAAAAGACAGAATGCTCGCAGGGCTCATAGAACCCTTTTAGAAAAAGCGTTCACGGAAAAAGGGTTTAAGAGACCCTGAGGTCGGTGGTTCAAAAACAAACCTTGTAATATAGGTTGGGTCCCGTAA
>CAYYYO010000077.1:0-2559 GCA_964476295.1 uncultured archaeon
AGGATATCTATAAATTCTTTCCATGCTTTCAACATTTCATCAATTTTTCCCGGGATTTTTGATAACTCTTCCCTAAGTTCATCATTTGCCTTCACAATTTCATCAACGAGTTTTTGATTGCTTTGAATAAGTTCAAGGATTTCTCTCATAAAACTTTCGTATGCAAACCCTTCCTTTTCCCTTTCCATTTTTCTAATTCTTTCTTCCAATTTTCTAATAGGACTCAGGGGTATTACTTCATAATCATCTGACTGAATTTCAACATCTTTTGGCATAAATATAATTTATTGACTTTATTTATAAAGTTTTAGAAAAAGAAAAAAATGAATTACATGGGTGGCATTCCACCCATTCCTCCAGATGGCATTGGCGGCGAACTGCCTCCCTTGTCAAGTTTTCCGGCATTCACTACATCATCTATTCTGAGTATCATTTCTGCCGCTTCACTGCCACTTTTTATTGCCTGTGTTTTTATTTTCATTGGTTCTATGACCCCGGCTTTCAGCATGTCTATGACCTTTCCTTTCATTACATCAAGACCGAATGTCTCCTTTCCATTGTCATGCGCTGCCCTGAGGTTCACTAACATATCTATTGGGTCTAAACCTGCATTTTCTGCAAGTGTTCTTGGGATGGCCTCAAGAGCTTCTGCGAACGCAAGTATTGCAAGCTGTTCCCTGCCGGAGTATTTCTGAGATATTTTTTTCAACCTTTTAGAAACTTCTTCTTCTACTGCTCCACCGCCCGGGACCACCTTTCTGTTTTCCAGAGATGCGATTATACCTCCTATTGAATCTTTCATTGCTCTTTCTGCTTCATCCATAACATGCTCTGTTCCACCTCTTATGAGAATGGATACTGATTTTGGTTTTTTGCATTCCCTTACAAATACCATTTTTTCTCCACCAACTTTTCTCTCTTCAACGATTTTTGCGTAGCCCAACGAATCCTGTGTAAGGTCATCCAAGTTGCTTACTATTTTAGCTCCAGTTGCCCTTGCCAGCGCTTCCATATCAGATTTTTTTACTCTCCTCACTGCCATAATGCCCTTCTTTACCAAGAGATGTTGTGCCGAATCATCTATCCCTTTCTGACAGAATACAACATTTGCACCGCTCTTGCCTATCTGTTCTACCATCTCTCTTATCATTTTCTCTTCTTGTTCCAAGAAAGCTTCAAGCTGTTCCGGCGATGTTATATTTATCTTTGCATCAGTTTCCATTTCCTTTACTTCGATTGCAGAATCTATTAGTGCTATTTTTGCCTTTTCCACTTTTTTTGGCATTGAACCGTGAACAACCTCTTTATCCACAACTATACCCTTTATCAGTTCCGTGTCTTCTATTCCTCCTCCCTGCTTTTTCTCCAGTTTTATGTCATCAGAATTTATGGTTCCATCCTCATTTTGCACCATTTTTATTGCATCTACTGTAAGTTTTGCCAGCAGTTCAGATGCCCTTTCTGCACTTTTTCCTGTCATGGCAGTCATTGCTATGCTCTTTAGAATATCTTCATTTTTTTCTGGATGAATTTCTATTGCAATCTTATCCAGAATTTCCAGAGATTTTTCCCTTGCTATTCTGAAACCTTTGGTTATTACAGTCGGGTGAATGTTCTGGTCAAGAAGTTCTTCTGCCTTTTTGAGCAATTCAGCAGCAAATATCACAGCTGTTGTCGTTCCATCTCCTACTGCCTCTTCCTGAGTTTTTGCAACTTCTACCATCATTTTTGCTGCCGGATGCTCTATTTCCATTTCATCCAGTATTGTAACGCCATCATTTGTTATTACTATGTCGCCTATTGTATCCACCAGCATCTTGTCCATTCCCTTTGGACCCAGCGTTGACCTTACAGCATCTCCTACAGCTTTTGCCGCCGCTATATTAGTTTTCTGTGCATCTTTTCCTGTGTTTCTAAGAGTTCCTTCAGGTAAGATAAAAATAGGTTGAGTTCCCCCATTCATTCTTAACACCTCCCAAATTAATTTATAAAAATACAGACCAAAAGGCAGTATCTCAGTAGTATTATTCTTACTGCAATAGTATTTAAATTTTACTGTAGTGAGTATCCGAGAGCTTAAAATCCACACCTTTAGAATATTTATATATTCTTTTCATTCCTTAATTAATGAAGTGGACTCGTAGCTCAGCTTGGAGGAGGCCTTTTCTTTTTAGAAAAGAAAAGCACTCGTGGAAAAGAAAACACTATTCTAAAATAAAGAATAAGGCCTGTGAGCAATTAGAGCGCCGGTCTTATAAGGCCACTGAGCTTAAATTCGGCTCCAGCGTAAAAGCCGGAGGTCGCCGGTTCAAAAACAAACCTTTCATAATATAGGTTGGGTCCCGGTATTGGATCAAACCGGGTAACCCAACCAAAAATATAAGTTTTGTATGCAAAGAATCTGAAGTGCTTCGCACTTCCATGACAATATTGCAACCGCAGGTTGCCAATTATTTGGGAAAGGTGAATATACCTAGGGAGGACACAAATGTCTATCAATTCTGTCCCTCCTTGGTGAAGATCCGGCCGGGTCCACCAAAGCCTTTCTCTTTTAAAAAA
>CAYYYO010000078.1:0-2530 GCA_964476295.1 uncultured archaeon
ATGACCAGGAAATTTACAATAGACTAAAGAAAAATAATCCATTTGCCACCGCTGATATCATTATGAGGCTCTTAGAGGCCAAGCAACGCGGCTACTGGGAGGCAGAGGAGGAGGATATTGAGGAATTGAAAGAGAAGTACTTGGCATTGGAGGGCGATTTAGAAGATTTTTCAGAATAGAAAGCGAGAAATCAGATGTCGATTGAAAGATTAACGTACCCTTTTTCGGCCATTGTCGGCCAAGAGCAGATGAAGCTGGCCCTTATTTTAAATGCCATAAATCCCAATTTAGGTGGAGTTTTGATTCGGGGTCATAAAGGCACAGCCAAATCCACAGCCGCCAGGGCTCTGGCAAATCTTTTGCCAGAGATTGAGGTGGTAAAAGACTGTCCTTTTAATTGTAATCCACACCAAGGGAATGAAATGTGCGCTGAGTGCACAAGACGCATCGAATCAGGTGAAGAACTTCCCATAGTCAAGAGAAAAATAGAAGTAATAGAGTTACCCTTGGGCGCTACGGAGGATAGAGTTGTAGGTACATTAGATATAGAGCATGCTATAAAGAAAGGCGAGAAGATTTTCGAGCCAGGCATCTTGGCTTCTGCACATCGAGGAATACTCTATGTTGATGAGGTTAATCTTCTCGATGATCACCTGGTAGATGTGCTTTTAGATTCTGCGGCAATGGGAGTAAACACAGTTGAAAGAGAAGGTGTTTCCTTCTCTCATCCAGCACGTTTTATTTTAATTGGCACAATGAACCCCGAGGAAGGAGAGCTCAGGCCGCAGTTATTAGATAGATTTGGATTATGTGTGGAAGTAGAAGGTATTGCTGATACAGAGGCACGGATTGAAGTGGTGCAAAGGTGTACCCAATTTGAGAAAGACCCACATAGTTTTGAAAAACAATGGGAGGAAGAGCAAGAGAAACTTTGTCAGTTGATAATTCATGCAAAAGAATTATTTTTGATGGTCAGCTATAATGAGGATGTCTTAAGACTCATTGCTAATATTGCCATAGAGATGGGTGTTCATGGTCACCGAGCAGATATCTTTATGTTAAAGGTAGCTCAGACCATTGCTGCATATCATCAAAGGAGTCAAGTAACCGAGGAGGATGTAAGCGAAGCCGCAGAACTTGTACTCTCCCACCGTATGCGACGTAAACCTTTTCAGGAGCCAAGGGTAGATAAGGAAAGGTTAGAGAAGTCTATTCAGAAACATAAGAAACAGTCACAAGTCACAAGTCACAAGTCACAAGAGCAAAAACCTGAGAACTCTAATGGCAAACGAGAAAATCAGGAACAAAGCCAGCAGCCCAATAGTCAATCAGAAGTAACATTTGATACCGGAAACCCTCATAAAGTAAAAAAATTATCCATCCCTAAAGAACCTCAGGTGAAGATAGGTTCGGGCAGAAGAAGTAAAGCCAGAAGTTACACGAAATCCGGCCGTTATGTAGGGAATACATTTCCCAAAGGCAAAACAGATGATATTGCTTTCGATGCAACATTGCGAGCAGCCGCACCATATCAAACACAGAGAAAAAATGGTAGGGCGGCTGTTGCTATAGAACCGCGGGATATTCGTCAGAAAGTGCGAGAAAAAAAGATAGGCAACACTATTATGTTTGTAGTTGATTCCTCTGGTTCAATGGGAGTGAACAGGCGAATGGTTGAGACAAAGACAGCAATACTTTCTTTACTTGTTGATGCATATCAAAAAAGGGATAAGGTTGGGTTGGTGGCCTTTAAAGGTGATAGAGCAGAGATTCTTCTTAATCCCACATCCAGTGTAGAACTGGCGAAAAAACAATTAGAAGAACTTCCTACAGGTGGAAAGACCCCTTTATCAAAAGGATTATTAAAAGGTTACGAGGTCTTGCGTAATGAATTAAAAAGGGATAAAAAAATTAAACCGCTTCTTGTGGTTATTTCTGACGGAAAAGCAAATGTAAGTGTTATCGGGAATTCCAACCCTTTTAATGAAGCAAAACAGATAGCCGAAGATATAAAGCATTCAGGGATAAAATCGATACTTATAGATACAGAGAGTGGGTTTATCCGCTTAGGAAAGTTGCAAGAGCTTTCAGAAGCGTTAGGAGGGAAATATTATCTTTTAGAAGATATAAAAGCGGAAGTTATTTCTAATTTGGTGAAAGAATCTATAGAGTAAATTTGCTTGTGGTATACATCCCCTAAAGGGGTACGCCGGTGCCAGGCAGATGGAAAATTTGTGGAACATCTGTGGGGGTTTCAGGTGACAACTCCTTTTTGCCGTGGATAAAACACAGTGGGAACAGATTTATGAGGTTTATATCGAAGATAAATATGGCCTTGACTTAAAAGAATTCTTTGACAAAAACAACCCATGGGCACTGCAATCCATGGCCGCCCGGATGCTGGAACCAGACCGGAAAAAATACTGGAAGGCCCCTGAAGAGATGAAGAAAAAACTGGCCCGAACCTATGCCATGATAAAGGGGTCAAGTCCATTCTTGAGAGCGCCGATTAAAACCGGCAATAAGTAGG
>CAYYYO010000079.1:0-2478 GCA_964476295.1 uncultured archaeon
TTTTGAACCCTGATCTGCTGGTTTCTCCTAACCTTATAACAGGATTTATCATCCAATATGTCAACGCTCCAGAATTGTCTAAGTTTGGGATAAAACCCTTTTCTAAAGGGTTTTCTGGAGCCAGCTGTCCTGCCTGGTTAGACTACAGCCCCATCTTCATAATATTTAGTTCTGTTTCGATTAAGCCTTTTGTCCGAAGGACTTAAGCGGTAGCTTACGAAAGGCTTACGGTAGTTTAACTTTAGATAACATATTTATATATTTTTGAAGTCGCCTTATTTCCCTTTCTAAAATTCCTATTGCCTTTTTAACGTCTCCATTGTACCTGTACTTTTCGAATTCCTCAAGGGTGGTGTCTATGGCTTTCTGGGCCTTGAAGAGAACCGCCTTTCTCAGGCATTCCAACAGGTCTCCTCGAAGCTCTATGTATAATTTTTTGTCGGTCGGCTTTTTCAATCTTCTCACAACATTAAGCATCTCAAGAAAATCAAGACTCAGGGAAACAGAAGAGGCAGAGTATCCTATTCTTTTTCTCAGCTCATCAAGGGAAAGTGGCTTACCGGCAACAAGCAAGGCTGCTATAATTCTTCCATGAACCCCAGAGTATCCAAGGGAAGAGGCAACATTTGAAAAGAGAGTGTATATTTCCTTTTCAGGATCCATAAAATTCGCCATTTAAAATTGGCTTTAGATAGATTTATATAGATGAAAATATAAATATTACAAGTTTTAAAAAGTTTTAAAAGTTGTGTATAATATGACTAAAATTTTAGAAAAAACTGAAAGCATATGTCCAGAATGCTTTAAGGAAGGTAAAATAAACAAAATACCTGCTGAACTCATTGAAGAGGACGGAAAAGTTTTCATAACTAAAACATGCAAAAAGCATGGCTCTTTTAAAGACATAGTATTTAGTGACGTGAAACTTTACTATAAGTGGATGAAATATAAAGTTGATGGAGAAGGTGTTGAAAATATAGAAATAAAAAGCTGGGAATCACCACTCGAAAAACTTTACTCAAAACATCTCTCTCAGTCAGTTCTTACAAACATAATGCTTACCAACAGGTGCAATCTTAGATGCAGTTACTGTTTTATGAATGCTGGTGCAGCAGGTTACATATACGAGCCTAGTCTGGAACAACTTAGAAAACTTATGGAACAGGTTAGAAATGAAAGACCAGTACCATCCAAGGCTATTCAGTTAACGGGAGGAGAACCAACGATCAGGGACGACCTTATTGAAATAATAAAAATGGCCAAAGAAGTTGGATTTACACATATACAACTCAATACCAACGGTATAAAGTTGTCTGAAGATATAGAACTTTGTAGGAGAATTAAAGAAACTGGTGTTAACACAGTTTATATGAGTTTCGATGGAATTTCAAAAGAAATAAATCCGTGGATAGAACAAAACAAAAAAGCCATTGAGAATTTAAGAAATGTTGGTATGAAGAGTATAGTCTTAGTTCCTGTTGTAATGAAAAAAAATCTACACGAGTTGTCAGATATAATAAAATATGCTCTAGAGAACAATGATGTTGTAAGGGGTGTTAACTTCCAACCAATATCATTTGCAGGAAGATTGGAAAAGGTTAACCAAGAATTTGTAAGAAAGAATAGAGTTGATTATGCAGAAATGATAAAAGTATTAGAAAAGGGATTAGATGGACAAATAAATATGGATGACTTTTATCCTGTTCCTTTTGTTTATCCCATATCAAAACTTATCGAAAACCTTAAAGGAGAAAAACAGGTTGAATTTACCGCAAATCCTATGTGCGGTGGAGCAACTTACATCTTTGTTGAAAACGGAAAAATCATACCAATAACAAGGTTTATTGACGTAGAAGGATTTATGAAGTTTATTGATGATTTGTCAAAGGTGTCGGGGAAGTTTAAAAAAGCGAAAATGATCGCATCTTTAATTAAAAATATTGGAAAATACATAGATAAGGAGAAAGCCCCAAAAAGCTTTGACATAAAAAAGCTTCTTCTCAACGCGTTAACAAAGGGAGATTACGGCTCCCTGGGAGCGCTTCACCATAAAAGTCTTTATATAGGTTCTATGTGGTTCCAAGACCCATGGGATATGAACATTTCAAGACTAAAGAGGTGTGTTATTCACTATTCTACTCTTGATGGCGTAATACCATTCTGCGCTTATAATGGACTTGGTCTTGGAGAAAAAATAAGGAAAAAATATTCTATATCAATTGAAGAATGGGAAAAAAGAACTGGAAAAACGCTAAATGATGATCTCTGGAAGGGTGGGCCAATAAGTTAAATATTTAAATTCTTTTTCTCCCTTTTACTAAACATGCCGTACAAAAATCTTGAAAAATATGGTCTGATTCTCACATATTCCTGGGAACCTGTTGATCCTGAGGATCTGGAGATTCTAAAACTGAAACTTGACCTTTTGGAATCTCCGTTAGGGAGAAAACTGCTTAAAAATTTATAAAGAACTGGACA
>CAYYYO010000080.1:0-2354 GCA_964476295.1 uncultured archaeon
TTTGCAAACATTATTAAGCAATTCCTTCAGGAATTGCAAATTCTTTGCATACAAAACTTTCTTTTTAAGAAAGGTTTGTTTTCGAACCCCCGCGTGCCTCTACATGGTCCAGGCATTTGCCTGCTACCTAACGTAGCACACTAGCTTTTCGGTTTTGTGAACTCCAAGCTAGCGCCTTGGACCGCTCGGCCATCCCAGCATCATAAGAGTTTCACACTTTTTATTCTCTTTTTTGGTTTGTATTTATATCTTTGTTTCGGTTTTCCTTCCAATTTTTTCTTCAATTCATAAACTTCTTCTTCTTTTTTCATTACATCTTTTGCAATTTTTCTTATAGTTTTCTCCATAAGTTTTTTTGGCTCAACGAAAGGTTTTTTAGCAAGCACTTCAGATGCCAAAATAGTAAGAGAATACAACATAGGCCCTATTCCAGTAAATGCAAAGAAAACAGTGAAAAGTTTGCTGAGAGGTTCTGTGGGATGCATGTCTCCATAACCTATGGTCATTAGCGTGGTTGATGTGAAGTAAAACGAATCTATCCATCCCCAGCCTTCAAATTCATGATAAAAAACAGTTCCTATGCCCAATATTATTATAATATTCGTTAAAAGTATGGTCAGTCTCTTTATATTCATGGCTATCCCTCATGAGACACACCCAGAATTAACCCCCTAATCTGTAAGTTCTATGGAAATATTCACATTGTCAGGAATGTTTATTCTCATTATGTACCTTAAAGCCCTTTGGCTGGCGCCCACGTCTATCATTCTTTTATGAATTCTCATTTCCCACCTGTCCCATGTTGCATTTCCGTGGCCAGTTCCGGTCTTTTTTTGTTTCATGGTGGGAACAATAAGCTTCTTGGTTGGAAGATAAATAGGACCTCTAACAGAAACGCCAAACTTGTCGGCAATTTCTTTTATTTGATCACATATTTTGTTCAAATCCTCAGGATTTGTACCGGAAAGCTTTATTCTGGCCTTTTGCATATTTCTCACGCTACTATAGTTATATAATTAATATTTAAATACTTTTCATAAAATAAAGAAAAAGAAGGGATATTTCCCTTATTGTGCGGGTGTTACTTCTATGCAAACACCAGCTGCTACTGTCTGACCCATGTCTCTTATTGCAAATCTGCTAAGCTCTGGGAAATCTTTGTTAGATTCTATTACCATTGGCTTGCTTGGCACAACTTTCACTATTGCTGCATCACCAGTCTTTATAAAGTCTGGATTCTCTTCTATGGTTTCGCCGGTTTTCGGATTTATTTTCTTTTCTATTTCTGTTATTTTGCATGCTATCTGAGCTGTGTGGCAGTGGAATACTGGAGTGTAACCCTTGGATATAACATTTGGGTGGTTTAGCACAATTATCTGTGCCTTGAACTCCTTAGCTACTGTTGCCGGCTTGTCAGGATGGCATGCAACGTCTCCTCTCTTTACTGCTTTTTTGTCAACGCCTCTTACATTGAAACCAACGTTGTCTCCAGGTTTTGCTTCTGGTATTTCCTCGTGGTGCATCTCTATTGATTTAACCTCTCCCGTGACGCCTGCTGGCAAGAAGAGTATCTTATCACCTTTTTTCATTACGCCAGTTTCTACCCTTCCTACTGGAACTGTACCTACGCCTGTTATAACGTAAACGTCCTGTATAGGAAGTCTTAATGGCTTGTCTATGGGCTTTTCTGGTTCTACCAAGTCGTCAAGAGCTTCTAAAATAGTTTTTCCCTTGTACCATGGCATATTTTCTGACTTGTTTGCTACATTATCTCCTTTGTATGCAGATACAGCTATGAACGGTATTTTACTTGCATCATATCCTATTGTTTTAAGTATTTTTCCTACTTCTTCCTTTACTTCGTTGTACCTTTTTTCATCGTAATTCACTGTGTCCATTTTATTTATTGCCACTATCATCTGGTTTACTCCGAGAACTTTTGCAAGATATACGTGCTCCTTTGTCTGTTCCTGGGCCCCTTCCTTTGCTGAAACCACAAGTATTGCAGCGTCTGCCTGAGAAGTTCCCGTAATCATGTTCTTAACGAAATCCCTGTGTCCTGGTGCATCTATTACTGTGAAATAATATTTTGGCGTATCGAATCTTGTGTGCATAACGTCTATTGTAACTCCTCTCTCTCTTTCTTCCTTGAGTTTATCCATAACAAAAGCAAATTCGAAGGTTTCCTTTTTTAGTTCTTTTGCCAAATCCTTTAATTTTCTCATTTGCTCTTCCGGCAGGTTCTTTGTGTCCCAAAGAAGTCTACCGACAAGAGTACTCTTACCATGGTCAATGTGACCTATAGTAACCAGATTCAAGTGAGGCTTATCAGCTGCCATTCTTACACCTCCTTA
>CAYYYO010000081.1:0-2338 GCA_964476295.1 uncultured archaeon
GAAACAAGGCAATTATCTCCGATTCAAATAAATGCCACAGTAATTGACCAATCGGGATTTGGCATAAAATGGGTTAAATTGAATGTTACTCAGCCAAATGGATATGTAGACCAGGAAAATATGACAAATGTAACATCCACAGTATGGACTTTCAATTACACAAATACAACTCAGAGAGGTATATACAATATTACCGTTTATGCAAAAGACAACGGAGGAAAAAATAGTTCAGAAACGGGATATTTCAAAATTTTTGCCTACTTAAACATTACCATAGGAACGCAGTCACAATTTTACTATCAAGGAGATGATGGAAGAGTAGAATATCTTGCAAAAGATATGGAAGGGTCATATCTCAGCAATGTAAATGTTTCTCTGAATATAAAAAATCCAAATGGTATTTTGATATGGAGTGAAAACGGGATCACAGGGCAAAACGGCACGTTAGAGCCACTTCCTACATTCAGCATCAGTTCCGATGATCCGATAGGCAATTACACGCTTCATTCCCTGTCAACCTACTATGATTATCAGGCAAATAAAACTGTATCGAGAGAGAAATCTTCCACTTTTTCGGTTTATGAAAAAACTATAGGAATACTTACTTTGGATTTGGAGGCCCCTTCAGAGGTTCAAACTGAAAGTAAGCTTATGGTTTCAGCAACTGTTACAGACGGAGAAAAGAATGTAGACCCAGATACTATTTTGGCCACCCTCTACGATCCTCTGGATAATCTTATAATTCAAAACATTTCTATGACCAAAGTTACAACAGGTGTTTATTCTTCAGAGTATCAGACTTCTTCTTCATCGACTCAAGGAAACTGGAAATGGGTAATTCAGGCGCAGAGAGAAATGAACATAATCATTAAGGAAATATTTTCTAAAGTATCTGGGGGCCCTTTCGATGTCAGAAACATAACAATTAAAGATAGCGTAGTGCCAAACCTAGAAGTTTCTGTTGTGGTGGAGAACGTAGGAAGTGCAGGACAAGATGTTACTCTAGAATGGAATTTGACAAGAACAGATACAGACATCAGTTTGGATTCAGGAGCAGATACATTTTACGTTGCAGGTAATTCTGAGAAAAATCATACAGTTTATCCAGTAACTGATTATGTGGGTGAAGTGAAGATAACGTTTATCCTTTATTTCGGAACAGATAGGGCCGGCGCTTATGAAGTTTTCTCAACATCAGGAACAACAACCACAACTTCCTCTTCTACCACAACTTCTTCCTCAATAACATCTTCCACCTCCTCAACAACTTCTTCTACCACCACTATATCTACAACAACTACAACTGTTTCGCCTACTCCATCTCCTTCTGGAATGGGAATTGCATCTTCACATGCAAAAGAGAAGGTTTCACCTCCAGCAGAAATTTACAAGATAGAAATAATAAATTATCCGCTTGAAATAGAAATAGAAAAGGGGTGGATAGGATATTCAACTTTAGAAATTAAGAATTCTGGTAATCAAATACTTCATAACATTAAAATAAATGTGGAGGGAATAAATTTAGATTGGATAGAACTTCCTCCCCTATCGGATTATTTAGATGTAGGAGAAACAGAAAATTTCACCATAAAATTCACCATCCCAATCAATTCAGACTCAGGTAACTACAATGGAAACTTTTCTGCCATATCAAAAGAGGCCAAAGATAAAAAATCTTTCATTGATTCTGAAAGTCTTTTTTTATATAAGTCATTTGAATTTTCATTCTCTTCTATAAACCTCTCAAACTCATGTATTAAAAAGTTTAATTGCCTGAAACTTAGAGTATGTACCATCCTAGTTGGGGTAAAAACACTAGTCATATACCTTGCATTTTCTTGAGCAAGTTTCTGAACTGTTGTTTTTCCATCTCCACCTTTTTTATAAAGAATTGGGTTTTCTTCTTCTGGATATCTTGTAGTTATCTCTTTTAGTAAAATATCTTTCCATTTATCATATAATTCTCTTTGTTCTTTTTTCATATCTTTCATTATAGTATATCTCGCTGATTTTTCAGAAGTGACATATGGTCTTTCATTATTAAAGACCATAGCAAGGGCTTTTGGAATCCCATTGATATAAAAATTAAAAAACACATGTTCCATAACACTATGATGTCCGCATTTTACCATATGATTCATAAGTCTTTTCTGGAATTTTTCCCCTTCTAATTCATACCAGTTTTTTTCAGAATAACAAACTCTTGCAGGAGTTTGAGAGAATTCTAAGGCTTCTTGTGCATTTTTAATATTATTAGTAGATCCAACTAATTGCACTTCCATTAAAGAAATTCAGCAGAAATAATTTAAAAAAATATGTGTGAAGAAAAATATATTTT
>CAYYYO010000082.1:0-2265 GCA_964476295.1 uncultured archaeon
GCTTAGGGAAAAGCTTAGATTATATGCAGAAATTAACAGGACAGAAATTAAATAATCTGCTCTTTGTTTGAGTTAGATGCCCACAAACAGTATTCACACTCTTCGCTGGGCTCTGGCATCTCTCCTTCCAGAACTTTCAGCGCATTCCTGAAAATTTTTTCTGCGTTCTCCACGGAAACCTCCACCCTGACAAGGTCTGTCTCAAAAATCACTTCTCCCTTTTCATTAACCTCCACAGGATGATAGAACAAAAGATAGGCATAATCCTCTGTCTCATACCCGTTCTTTTTCAGGAGAAAGTTATATATGTCCATCTGGTCCTGGTAAAAGTCTGCTGTCCCCTCCTTCAGGGGGAAACCCCTTGTCTTGTAGTCAAGAACAATAAGCTTGCTTCCCTTTACCAGAATGTTGTCCACCGCCCCCATGAGCACGTTTCCCTTTTCATCAGTCCACCTTATTCCCTTCCTGTTGTTCCTCCATTCCTTCAGCAGTTCCGCGTTCCCGAACAAACTCACTTCCCCGGGCTGCAATCCCTCCCTTACAAGCTCGGGAGGAAGCTCTCCCCTGTCCCTGTAGGAGTCGAAATGGCTCTTCAGCACAGAATCCATCCCGGAAGGAAGGGAGGGAAATATGCCGGAAGGTCTCTTTATCCCCTTCCTCATAAGAAGCCAGAAACATCTGGGACACTCCTTGAACAGCTCCAACCTGCTCGGCGACAAAACGTAAGGCATAAACATCGCTCCTAATTTATTCTACACTTATCAACTAATTCCGTACTTATTTCGTGTCTTTCATCTACTTCATCCAGTATCTGATTATGCACAGAATTTCTATGATAGAATAAATGTACTATTGAGCCATATTCTTTAGCTTTTTTAATAGCAGGAACGAAGTCAGAGTCTCCCGCGACTACAATTATATGATCCACCTGCCTCTCAAAAGAAGTATCCACAATATCCAATGACATTAACACATCTATCATTTTCTGCTTAAACACTCCTCCGATCACCTGAAGTTTTCCTAACCTAACTTCAAATCTTGGAAGTCGCTTGAGTTTTTGAATAAACTTCTGCATTTTAGCATGACGGAGTTTATCTTCTTTATTTTCTTTTCGTATTAACGGCATACAGTAATAAAAATAGGTCCTCAGAATTTTTGCATCAACGATTTTGCATAGCTCTTTAGAAAAAGTTTCATAATCTATATCTGCTTCAGAGAAATAATTTTTAAGTATTTTATTTAAATATCCACCATCAATAAACACAGCTGATTTTTCCAAAAGAACCACAATAAAATTTATTATTCCCATCACTCTGCAGAGAGTGATGGGGTGGATTATACTAAAAATTTCATCAAAATAGTATTTAAACTTTTCGTTAGATGGTTCTGTAAACTTATTTGTTGGTAATATTAGTTTCAATCGCCGGGTGCCTTATGTAAAAATTTAAATGTTAGACTGAATTAACTAAATAAGGAGATAAATATGAGTAAGGAAATCAGAAAGGAAACAGACTGGCTTGGAATAGAAAAAGATGTTATATATGAAGATGGTCAAAAAGTTGGAGAAACAAGACATGAGACAACTTTGTTTGGCACGCCTGTAGACAGGACATATAACACCAGAGGAGAAAGAGTTAGTGAAACAAGACATGAGACAACTTTGTTTGGCACATCAAAAGAGGTTACTTATGATACCCATAGAAACAAAATCAGTGAGACAATATACGAAGAAGGAATTTTTGGAGGAAAAAAAGGAGTTATTCGAGAAAGTGGAAGAAAAATTGGAGAACTAAAAACAGAAAAAGGAATATTTGGTGAAAGAAAACAAGTTTTACATGAGATTGGTGAAGATGTTGATTTAACAAAGAGAGTGACTAGAGAAAAGTCTTCTCAAACATCAAGAAGTTATTCTGATTATGATTACGGTGAGCAAACTGAAGTTTTACAAGAAGAAAGTAAAAAAAGAAAATTAAAGGAAACTACAAAACCGGAAAGGCGTCTTCATGTATATAGCAATTCCAGTCCTCAAGCAATAAAAAGAGAATTAGATACCGGACTTTATAATGGAGTAACATTTATTCCTGACACTTACTTAGTAACATACAAATGTGACCGTTGTGGTCATGAATTTGATTGCATCGTTCCCGAAACATTTCTTGAGGCTAAAGAATTTGTTGATTGCCGGATGGGTTGCAGTAGGGGGGCTAATGAACCTTCATTGTTAGGATTATACAAAATAATAAAAGGTCTAATTACAGGTAGGAA
>CAYYYO010000083.1:0-2238 GCA_964476295.1 uncultured archaeon
CAAGACGTCCCCTCGTAAGGAGTAATTACCAAATCGCTGGTTCCATTTGTCACAAATTTTACAGTCCAGTTGCCATACTGGGTTGGGTAAGACTGTGCATTTATTATTTCTGCTGTGGGGCTAACATAGTTTTGGACAGGCGTTTGGATAAAATAAACCAAGAGAATTGAGAAAACCACTAAAGGGAGGATGAAAAACATGTATGATATATTTCTATTCTTCTTGCGAAAAAACAATTTGCCCAAGCCGATTTTCATAATGTTAATCACCTCCTTTGAGCTACAATATTGTATAGAATAAATTTATTTATAAAGATTGGAAAAAAATTAAAGAGAGGAAACAATCCTTAAAATTCTTTCATAATTTCTGACCTTATTTCTTCTTTTATGGTTTCTTTTAGCTCATTTTTCAGTTCTTCTTTAAGTTCTTTTACAACCTCTTCCTTTAGCTCCTTTACAACTTCCTGAATTATATCAGAAACGAGTCCCTTATCCATCTTTACACCTCTTTCTTCTTTAGGAGTTTCATAACTTTCCTCCAAAGGAAAATCTTCCTTTGGTTTTTTAAATGGAATCTTAATCTCAATCACCTCTTTTATATTTGTCGTGTTTTATTAATATTTATGCCCTTGTTTGAAAGCAAGCTGACGCAGAAGTTTGCCATCTTCTTCCTTCTTGTGCTAACAATAGTCATTGTTTATCCTGTGCTTCTCTTTGAATATCTGGTTTCTCCTACCGGATACCTTCCTTTCTTTTCTGCTATCATAGAAGAGCTTATCAAAAGCGCACTTCTATTCTTTTTTATTATGAAAACCAACCCTGACCTAAAATACTCCATATTTTATGGCCTCGCCGTTGGAGGAGGATATGGATTCCTTGAAAATATAATATACTCGCTGAACTATCTGGCAAACCCGTATTTTTTTTCAATTATCCTAATGAGATTTGCTTATCCATTCCTCATACACATTAATGCCTCTGTCGTATTTTCTGTCCTTGCTCAGAAAAAGTTGTGGTTTTTCGGGCTCCTCTTTGCTATTATCATACACCTTTTATACAATATCATTCTTTTAGCTTGAAATACTTTTTTATTTCCTCTTCAGCCTCTTTTTTCAACTTATCCTTTATCATGGGTTTTAGTTCGTTGACAATTTCTTCCTTTATTTCCTGGGAGAGGTCTTTCTTTTTCTTTGTTTCCATCATGTTTGAGAGAAGCATTAGTTTTATTGGATCCATTTTTCCTCCCATCATCTGCATAAACATAAGCTTTTTCGGGTCTCCAGAGCCCATCATAGAAAGCATCATCGGGTCCACCTCTGTTTCCTTTATTCTAAGGAAGAAAAATATTATGGACAAAAAAACCACATTTATTATCACCAAAGCCGCTACAAGCCACTCAAGCATAACCTCACCTCTTAAGTCTCTCCTTTATCCTTTTCAAAATATCTTTTTTAACTTCATATTTTATTTGTTCTCCTATATCTGAAGTTTCATCAGACTCTTCCATTATATCTTTGGCCGCCATGAACTTAAATAATTTGTCCATGTGATTCTTTTTGCCAGAAAGTATAGAGTAAGCCATGAGTTTTGATGGAAGAGTTTTCTTCTTGAACAGAAACTTCATCATAAGTATCTTGCTCAGATTGTCCTCCTCTTCCCTGCTGTTCCAAACTATGTATAAAAACACACCAACAACAAGTATCACGAAAACAAGGCCAAGAAGCATCGTTATTGTTGATGCTGTTTCCAGACCGGAAAAAAGAGATGCCAGACCTTTTGTCTCTTCCTCTCTGCTCTTGTTGTAATATTCTATGGTTTTAAGGATTTCAAGTTTGGCCTTGCTTAATTTTTCTATAACTTCTTCCAAATTTACACTCTGATATTTTCCTCTCTCAATTGCATTCAAAATTTCTTCCAGCAACTCCTTTGTATTGTTCGTGGCATTGTAGTAATAATAGTTGGTTGTGTGGCTGCCGCCACCGCCGGAGACAGTTATTCCATTATCCAAGCTGTTTATCTGATTCATTATAGTTTCCAAATCCCCTATTATCGAGTCGATATCATCCTTTAAAAATTCTAGGGAACCGAAAACCGTGCTTGCAAGCTTTGTCGTGGCTACAGTAAAAGAAAATGGCACTGCAGTTACAACCTGATTGCCCAAGTATGTCAGCTCAGGATGCGTTGACCCGTTTATTGTTCCGTCAAAAGTTGCCGAGCCAGTACCCTTCACTAGTTTTAC
>CAYYYO010000084.1:0-2186 GCA_964476295.1 uncultured archaeon
GGATAAAAATCTATCCTTGACCTCTCAGTGTGAATCTGGTTGCCCACAGTCCTAACCCCAAAAAGTTTCATTGCAACCCACGATACAAGATGCTGGGCAGTATGCATTCTCATTCTTGCATACCTTTGTTCCCAATCTATAAAGCCGGCAACGAAAGTTCCTTCCAAGGGAACTTTATCTACCCTGTGTATCACCTCACCTTTCTTCTCAACCTTGAGCACATTTGACCTCTGTCCATCCCATTCCAACCTTCCTGTATCGCTTTCCTGACCTCCTCCTTCAGGATAAAAAGCGGTCTTATCCAAAACGACATAATCATCTCCAGATTTCACAACCTGAGCAACGAATTCCCTGACATAACAATCTTTCATATATATCAATTCAGTCATAAAACCGCCAAAGAAAAAGAAAAGGAGACCTTAAAGGTCTCTTGCCTGTATTGTTTTTCTGTTATTTGCCTTTGCCCTGTCTAATGCCTTGTTTACCAGAGCCTTAACTTCAGCATCCAAAGCATTATAGAAATCAGCACTTACATTTGCCTTTCCTTTTACAAGGTCTTTTATAGCATTCTTTACAATTAAAGCCATTCTTTAACACCTCCACTTATTTCAAGGCCCTGAAGGCCCTCTATTGATATTTCAAAACCATCAAATATAAAGGTTTCGAGGCATTTTTGATAAGATTTATATATTAGAAGAGTTATAACTCTTATTTTATGCAGTTTCAGGAACCTGACTTCTTATCAAGTTTTTAAATCATTGCATAACAAAAATAAAGTGCTGACTGTGTGAATGTGGTTAATATGGAAAAATTCCAGCCTGTTAAAGGTACGCGGGACTTCCTGCCCGAAGAGAAGATTTTAAGGCAGAAAATTGTAGACGTGCTCAGGCAGACATTTGAGGAATTTGGGTTCAGCCCGCTTGAGACGCCGGCTATAGAGAGATGGGAAGTTGCCACAATGAAGGGGAGCTCAGATGAGACTACTGATGTTTACAAGGAGATTTACAGGTTCAAGGACCATGGGAACAGGGATCTTGTCCTTCGCTATGAACTCACTTTTCCCTTAGCCCGCGTGATAGCAAACAACCCGCAAATACCAAAGCCATTCAAGCGATACCAGATAGGAAAAGTTTGGAGGGATGGGCCGGTGAAAACAGGGAGATACAGGGAATTCTGGCAGTGTGATGTGGATACAGTGGGTACAAGTTCGCTTATTGCGGATGCAGAAATTCTCGCGCTTTATACAAAAATTTTTGAGAGGCTTGGATTAGACGTCATAATAAAGATAAATAACAGAAAATTTCTTGATGCGCTCCTATCTTATGCAGGAATTCCAGAAGAGAAGAGAAAAGATATGCTGATATCTTTGGACAAGCTGGAAAAGATAGGAATAGAGGGGGTTATAGAAGATGCAAAAGAGAGAAATATAAGCGAGGAAGAAGTGAGAAAAGTTTTTGAAATTGTTAAGAAAATAAATCCCGAGAAACCTGAAGTTGATGAGCCGAAACTGAAAGAGGCATTGGAGGAAATAAAGGAACTTTCCCGTTATGCCATAAATATGGGTGCAAAAAACATTTATTTCATTCCCACATTGACACGAGGATTGACATATTACACAGGGCCCATATTCGAAGTTTTCCTTAAGAGTGGAAAATTGTCTTCCTCACTGGCCGGAGGAGGAAGATGGGACAATATGATATCAGACTTTGCAGGCACGGAAGAAAAAATTCCTGCTACCGGAACTTCATTTGGTTTGGATACAATTTATGATGCAATGGTCCTTGAAGGAAAGTTGGAAAAGAAAAAATCTGTTGTAGATGTTTTTGTAATACCTATAAACACGGAAGAAGAGTGTATAAAAATAGTAAAGGAACTTCGTGAGTTGGGTGTAAACACAGATATGGACATGATGGGAAGGAGCATAAGCAAGAACCTGAGTTATGCAAATTCTCTTGGAATCCCATACTGCATAATTGTTGGTAAAAAAGAACTTGAGCAGAATGCGATAAAGCTAAGGAATATGAAGACAGGAGAAGAAAAGTTAATAAATTTTGATAACCTAAAAAATGAAATTGAAAAAATGGCCGCGGTGGTGTAAAGGTTAGCATAGGAGCCTGTGGATCAGCCCTTTTGAAAAAAGCGCTGGCGGAAAGTGCAGAAAGCTCTTGGTTCGGGTTCGAGAGGCC
>CAYYYO010000085.1:0-2163 GCA_964476295.1 uncultured archaeon
GCATTTGTTATGTTCCTTATGGCGTCCCTTAATTTTGTCATAAGTTCTCTTCCAAGGTCTTCAGGTAGAAGTTCAATTTCTTTCTTCTGGGTAAGCGTAACGCTCAGAGTTGCATATTCAGATTTTCTCTGTGTCTCTTTAACAGAGTAGCCATAATTTCTCATCTGTCTCATAATGTAAAGTTTCTTGTCTGTAAGCTGCTGCATAAGTTCTATGCTGTCTGTACTCAGTTCCATTGACGCCGCTTTGTCAAACAAGGCATCATAGGCATTTAGAGTTTTTGTAAGTATGTCTATTTCATCCTGCTGTCTTTCCACACTTACCTTATACATTCTTAGATTACTGTTTTTAACATCAAAATTTCTTATAAGCCAATCCGCATATTCGTCAAAATTATCAGAAGGTATCTTAAGGGTAACAGTTAATCTAATGTTTTTGTAATCCTGATATTTGGATATTGTTTCAACCCACCCTCCATAACCTTCTGCGTTCTGCTTTAACTTTTGGTAATCGCTGTCAACATCATTTGTTTCTATATTCACACTTCCTTCCCTTATCTGATATTCATAACTGGACTGTTCTGTTGTGCTTTGGGTTAGGGTGTTTGTTGCAAAATATCTACCACCAAGACTCTTTGGAACAGATAATTTTTCAGAAGCAATCTGCATTGTGCCTGAAGAGCTAAAAACGTCAAATGATGTAAAAAATGCAAAAGAGAAAAATCCAATGACTACAATTCCAATGAAAATTATTATAGACAGAATCTTATTCTTCTGAACCCATTTAAAATAATCTTTATATTTCATACTTAATTTTTGTTAACTTTGATTTATAAATCCTATCCGCGGAAAACTATGAAAATTATGTATACCGCATAAAAAATGAGAAATGTCAATCCACTCCACCTGTTAAGAACTTGTTTCTTCCCTACTGCGGTAAATAAGAACAAGGAAAATGTCACGAAAATCAAAAATAGAATATCGAAGTTTACAAAAGATGGAAGGGAAATTGGCGTGATTAAAGAAGTCACGCCCAGAATCCAGAAAACATTGAATATGTTAGAGCCCACGATTCCTCCAACAGCGAGGTCCACATCTCTTTTTATCGCAGCAACAACTGAAGTCGCGAGCTCAGGAAGTGATGTTCCAAGAGCAACTATTGTGGCAGATACGAGGAAATTGCTTACGCCAAGCTGAGTGGCGATGAAAACTGCTCCATCAACAATCCATTTTCCTCCGAGGAACAATCCTACGATTCCGAAAATCAACATAGAGAGAATTGTAAAGTTTGAGTACTCCTTTATTTCCAGTTTTCTGTCCTGTAGATGTTTTCTTTTTTCTTTGGCCAGTTCAAACACATAGTAAATAAAGATTGCAAAGAAACACAGCATTATTATTCCATCAGTTCTCGTTAATGAGGAAAAACTTAATTTATCTATCATAGAATCGTTTGCAAGAACAAACAGGATGAAAACTGTAAGTAAGCTGAAAGGTATCTCCTTCCACACAGTCGAATGGTGAATTTTTATTGGATTTATCATAGCAGTTAAGCCGAGGACTAAAAGAATGTTTGCTATGTTGCTTCCAATAATGTTTCCTATGGCAACATCAGTGACTCCTTTAAATGCAGAAAAAATATTGACAACTAATTCTGGCATCGATGTTCCAAAAGCTACAATAGTCAATCCTATAACAAGTGAAGGAACTTCAAATTTCTTTGCAAGGGATGAAGAACCCTCAACAAGGAAATCAGCTCCCTTAATCAAAAGAGCAAAACCTATTACAAAAAGGAAGTATTCAATCATGAAAATCTTGTGTTTTTTTGAGAATATAAATCTGATTAATTTGCAGTATTGCAAAAGGTATTGGCGCCCTGTTGGATATTAATATAGGAGGTGATCCAGCCGCACGTTCCCGTACGGCTACCTTGTTACGACTTAGCCCGCCTCGCGGAACCCAGACTCGACCTTTCTAAGAAAAGAAAGGCCTCATCAAGACTCCACTCGGATGGCTTGACGGGCGGTGTGTGCAAGGAGCAGGGTCGTATTCAGCGAAAGACTCCACGACCTTTCCGCAAGCGCTTTTGTGAGCGCAGCGAACAAAAGGGCTTAGTGACTTTCGCTTACTAGGGATTCCGGCTTCACGAGGGCGAGTTCCAGCCCTC
>CAYYYO010000086.1:0-2123 GCA_964476295.1 uncultured archaeon
TTGTTAAAAACACAGAGATTAAAGTAAAAGTCAGGGCAAAGAAAAATATGGCCAGTAAATTCTTCCTTCTTTCTTCCTTTAACCAAACCCCTTCAAGCATAATTTATTTTTAGCATGTTCTATTTAAATTATTCTTTATAGCCAAAAAATTCTGTCCACCTATCAAATCTTTCCACTTCCTCCTTGCTGAATTTTGCCAGCTCTTTTCTTATTTCTTCAATTTTTTCTTCCCTTCCGATTTTTTCCGGGCTCTTGGAAAAAAACTTGTCCGCAAAACAGATTATTTTTTCTTCAACTGTTTCTGGAATTAAGTCTTTTTTTGGAAGCGGGAGATTGTTTTTTTCTATGTACTCCTTTGAAAGGCCGGCTCCCACGTGCCTCTCGCAAACAAGGGCATGTTTCGGTAGCCCTTCTTTCCTCAAAAGTTCCGCTCCCAAAATCCCGTGCTTAATGTAGGGCTCTTTTCCATGGCATCCTATATCCGGAGCATTTGTCAGAAATATTCCTATGTCATGCAGCATGGCAGCTTCCTTAATGAATTCTGTATCAACCTTTAATTCAGGATGAATCTGCTTAACTCTTTCTGCCACTTCAAGCGCCTTTTCTGTAACAGCTTTGCTATGCTTCACCAGAAACTCGTATGCCTTTTCTCCCGGTTTATAGTACTTCAGAATGATTTTCATAGGGTTCATAATATTCCCATTAACTTTTTTGAGTTAGAATCTTCTGGATTTCAGGTTCTACCTTTTTTATCTGTTCAGCTATTTTTTCCAGTTTTTGATTCAGTCCTTCCTTTTCCTTTGTAAGATTTTTTCTCCTTTCTTCTAAAATCTTTTTGGCATCTGCAACTGATTTTTTTGCAAGCACTTCAGCCCCCAGATTTAAAAGTATTTTATCGTCCTTTACTTCGGTCCTCAAGAAACAGTCTTTCCCGAGAGAAACAAGAATATCCTTTCCTTTCTGGTTTTCTAACTCCTTTACAACGTTTTCAGTGATAAGGGAATTCTCGATTTCCTGCTCTATCAATACAGCCTGATTTAATAGGGCTTCTTCCTGTTTTTTCAAAAACTGATAGAGATACAGCTTTTCCTGTATTTTCTTATCCATTTTACCACCTTATAAAGCCAAGTGCCTCATCAACCCTCTGGAGTTCCGGACCTGTTGTTTCTTCTGGGATTATGAACCCATTCGAGTTTCCTACCAAACCTGCCCCCACGAAAGGAGAGCCAAAACCAACAGTTCCTATGTCTCCTTCGACCCCTAAAACGCTTTCTAATAGCTCCATTTCCTCCTCTTTGCAGTTTATGTGAGCCAATACCCCCCTGTTTGTAGCGAAAGCGGTGGAGCCGGGAATTGAAAGTCCGGCCACGGTTCCTATCTCCACCTCTACGCCAAAGCAGTCCTCCAGTTCTTTCTTTATCTTTTTTAGCTCTTTAGGTATTACACAGCCGTTGTCATTCACCAGAATCAGGTTTCCGAGCGCTGTTTGCTTTGTTTTGCTGACAAGTACGTTCAGACCCATTTTTTTGAAAAGGGATATTTCCTTCTTTTCTGAATTTCTGGGAAGAACAATGCCGTTGGAATTGGCTGTGGAGAATAGCCCCACAAGCTCGGTCCCAGAAATGGTTGACCTGATGATTCTAACCTTTAAAATTTCCTCCAGAACTTTTATGTCTTTGGCCATAACTGTGTTCCCAACTATGCAGAACTCATCTGTGGGAATTGTGAAAAGCCCCAGATTCGGGTCTCCATTGAAGTTTAACTTGCCTATATGGCTCATAACTAATCCTTGTAAAAATTAAGATTTATAAGTTTTATTCCACCACGAAGACCTCGTCTCCTTCCCTCACAACGTCTTTGACTTTCAATCCTATGGACTGGCCTGCCGCGGCTTCCTTAACCTGCTCATGCTCTATCTGCATGGATTCCACAGTCTGCTCAAAATCCGTACTGGAACCTTTTATCCTTATTTTATCGCCCTCTTTTAGCGTGTCTGCAAGCTCGACAACAGCCACTCCGATCTTGTTGAAGTAATGGGTTATCTTTCCAACTTTTCTCCCTTCTTCTACACCTTCCACAGAACCACCTCTAAGTAGATTAGAAAAGTGAGATATAAATAATTT
>CAYYYO010000087.1:0-2074 GCA_964476295.1 uncultured archaeon
AAGTTATACCGACGGCTTACATGGTTGTCGAGCCAGGAGGCACATCAAGCTGGATAGGTGATGCAAATCCTCTTCCGCGAGACAAACTGGAAATAGTGAAAGCCTATGCGGTTTATTCTGAATTATCTGGCAAAGAGATAATATGTCTGGATACCGGAATGAAAGGGTCAAAAGTTCCTGAAAAAATAATAAAAACTGTTAAGGAAAATACTGATCTCCCTATAGCTTTTTATGGAGGCGTAAAAAACATTAAAGACATAAACAAATTGTCCAAAGTTGGAGCCGATATAATAATAACAAGCACAGTGATACAGAGACACAAGAAAGGAAAAAGACTGCGAAAGCTCATATCCTTAAGAAAAAGATAATTATTCAACTATGATGGCTCCAGAACTTTTTTTGTGGCGCTTCAATTCATAATTTTCATTTTCCAACTTTTCTATTCTGGAAAGCATTTCACTTCTGATTTTATTCAATTCATCCGAGTTTCCAGTTCCTGAAGAGGAAACTTTTTCATTTTCCACTCTTGATATTTCCCCTAAAAGAATTTTTTTCGTTTCCTCAAGTCTCTTATTTATTTCAAAAAATTTTTCATCCCAGCGGTTCTTTAATTCTTCTATTTCTTTTACAGGAAAAGAACGGGGCATTTTCTTGAGTTCTTCAATTTCTGAGATGATTCTCTTTATTTCTTTTTTGTTTTCATTCACAGAATAAGTTAATTCTCTAAACTTTTCTGCCGTTTCCGGTTCCGGCAGTTGCTTCTGGTGCAGTTTGGAGATAAGCTCTTCCTGTATATCAAGGATTTCATGTATTTGACTTTTTATATCTTGGGACTTTCCAGAAGGTTTTTCTTTCAGACCTTTGATAAATTCATCAAACATACTGTCAAATTTCTTCATAAAAAAATCTTCAACATTTTTTTCGATTCTTGTTTCCAGCTCCTCTATTCTGTTTTTAAAATCTTTTCTTATTTTTTCTTCAAGCAGTTTTACAATATCTTCTTTTGACTCTTCTATGCTTTTCCTTATTATTTCTTTAATGCTTCCCTGCGCACCCTTTTCCGAAACCTTATTCATTTCAATTCCCTTAACATATTTTTTATTTTTTCAACCCTTTCCTTGAGGTCGTCCACCTCTCTCGCCTTTTCACTTTCGCCCTTTTTCTGGGTTGTCGAAATCCTTTTGGTATATTCGATATTAGTCTCAGGGACCCTTCTTCCCGATATAATGTTCATAATCTTTAGTTTGTTTTCCAATACCATATCTTCAAGTTCTTCTATCTTAACCTCTATCTCTTCCAACCTTTTTTCCAAATCTTTTGGTATCATCTATACAACCTCTATAACAGCTGCCAAAAAAAGGCACGCCAGACCAAAGACCAGAACTATCATAGAATCTTTAACCACCCTAATAAACGCCTCTTTTTTATATTCTTTGGTGGTGTAGTAATACCCGAACTGATAGGAAAGCAGTGCCCCGCTTATTCCTGCAAGTATATACGATGCTATTTCCAAAAGTCCGTGAGGAAGATAGGAGAAGAGCAGCAGGTGTATGTCAGACATCCCCGTTGATGCTTTTGCTATAAACACTCCAAGAACAGATGCGTTCCACACAAGTATGAAAACCATTCCCGCCGAAAACAGGAACGATACCACAAAGGTGAGGAAAAATACCCAAAGGTTGTTTGTCACAATTTTCTCGAACAAATAACTTACAATAACATTTCCAGTTGCTCCCTGAAGGGCCGAACCCCTTATGCCTTCTATGATCTCTATCTGAACTGAGAAGAAGTCCGGCGGAAGAACAATGGCCGATATAAGGAAACCAAACATAACACCAAGAAAGAAAGATATGTATATAGCCAGCTCATCAACATGTCTTGCCAGAAGTTTTTCTTCCGACAGTTTCTTTACCAATATCTCTTTTTCTTCTCCCCTGAGGTACGCTATCAGAGGATATGCCCCCACGAGAGACACAAGAAAAACTGCCACAAGACCCTGGTTTATTGGAAGAATATAATTTGTTAAAAACACAGAGATTAAAGTAAAAGTCAGGGCAAAGAAAAATATGGCCAG
>CAYYYO010000088.1:0-1936 GCA_964476295.1 uncultured archaeon
AAAAAAATGGCTTCAAATGAAATTATACTAAAAGGAAAATTGATCATCAAAGGGAAGATCTCCCTTGAAACGGCTTTACACATAGGCGGCTCGTCTGCGAACCTTGAAATTGGTGGTGTAGATAATGCTGTCATTAAAACAGCAAAGGGTGTTCCATATATCCCGGGAAGTTCACTTAAAGGGAAACTGCGTTCACTCTTAGCTACGGCGACTTATGAATTGACTAGGGAGAATTTCCCACCAGGGAAGATCCATTCTTGCGCGGAACCCAATTGCTCAGTTTGTAGTATCTTTGGCCGAAATACTGAGGACATTAAAAAAGTCGAAGAACCAAACCGCTTGATTGTTAGAGACGCTTTCATGGATTTAGAGTACTTTAAAGAGCTAACTGAAAGAGAAGAGCTTAAGAATCTGGATCTTGAATATACAGAAGTCAAGTATGAAAACTTTATTGACAGGTTAACTAGTGCCGCGAATCCTCGACAACTCGAACGTGTTCCTGCTGGCAACCGCTTCAACTTTGAAATGGTTTTCAATGTTTACTCTGAAAAGGATATTAAACATCTTAATGCTCTGTTTTCATCGATGAAACTTCTTGAAGACGACTATCTTGGTGGTTCAGGGACAAGAGGTTCAGGAAAAATCAAATTTATCGATTTAAGTATTGAGTATCGTTCTAAGGGATATTATGAAGAAAAAACCGAACCAATGAAATTGCCTCAAGTACCAACGTTGAGTGAAGTACGTTTTAATAAGATACAAGAGCTGTTAACATAATGAAAGCCATAAAACTCATGCCGCCAAAAAGTGGTGGAATGTATCATTTCGGGAGAACATCTTTAGACGAGAGCGACTTCATCGTTCACAGCGACACCCTCTTTAGTGCAATTTGTATGAATCTGCGCTCGCTTTATGGTGAATCTGTGTTTCAAAAGTTGCATTCATACCTCTTTAATGAGCTACAAATCAGTTCTGCCTTCCATTATCTCGACATTTACAAGGGCCCCACCAGTGACAAACAAACGTTTGTGGGCACCCTTTACTTTTTCCCGAAACCTCTCATCACACCGGCAATTGTTTCTTCTGATAAAAAATTTTTCGAACAAGAACAGAAAAAGTGGAAAAAGATCCGCTTTGTCTCAAAAGATGTTCTTGAAGCGATTGCTTCGGGAGACGGTATCGGTTTTAATAGGAATTTAATACTTGGAGAATATTTAATATCCGAGCATGATTATAAATTACTGGCATTAGATAACGTTTCAAATGTACAGCAAATGGACACAATAAAGGAACGTTTGGCTTTTGTTCATGAAATTATGGAACAAAAGGTAAAAATCTCACGTATGAATCATACATCATTAGAAACATTCTACCAAGGGAATATCTTCTTTTCGAACTCCCAATATTACGTTTATGATACTACTAACTCAACAAATAAGAAAATCTTTTTCACATTAAAACCAGGGATGTTCTTTTTACTAAATGATCATGAAAATAAGATCCCGAAAGAAATTATCGCAGCAATTCGGATGATAACTGATGCCGGTCTGGGAGGAAAGAGAACTACAGGCAAAGGGTTGTTTGCCGATTGTCAGATAAAGGAATTTTCATTTGCTTTCAAGGGGGTAGAAGAGATCTCTGATTCCAGAGACTTTCTATCACTTTCTGTTGTTATCCCAAATAAAGAAGAAATCTCTGCACTAAAAAATTATACTTTGTCAGTAAAGCGAGGTTTTGTTTATAGCTTGAAACAAAGAATGCTTAGAAAAAGGTCCATTACTGCGATAGATGAAGGGAGTATTTTTTCAACGAAAATCACCGGAAAAATAGTAAATGTTGCTCCTAAAATAATGGATGAGCATAATGTTTTTCGGTTTGGACGGGCATTCCTACTTCCAATAAACAGAACTTAAATTAACAGGAAAAGATGTTGTGG
>CAYYYO010000089.1:0-1928 GCA_964476295.1 uncultured archaeon
AACTATCTTTATTTCTTCTATATCTTTCATATAAGGTCCGCCGAAGCATTCTTCTTCTTTCTCGCACTCATGCTTGTAAACATAGCCGGTGACTTCCACAATCTTTCCGTCATACATTGCCGCGTTGTCACACGAAGAATTTGTCGTATTCCCGTAACCTGTTATGAGAATCCCCTGAACCACCCCTTTGCAATTTTCCAAAGCAATGAATTGGCCTCTCAAGGTCATTTTTTCTCCAATAAATATGACAGACCATGCAGAAAAAATCATGAGAGATATACCTAATAGTAAAACAATTATAGAAAGGGTTAAAATTTTTTTGGGTTCCATTTTTCTTCCCCATAAGTTGTAAATGGTGGGCCCGGGGAGATTCTCACTCTTTCTGAATACTTGGCAAGATTTGTCTGCAATATTGTCATGGCAATTCCGAAAGGAATTGCAAATTTCTTTCCGTACACGCTTTCTTTTTCTAAAGAAAGGGTGTTTTGAACTCCCGTCTGAGGCTATTTCTGCCCTGCACCCGTTAGGCGGACACCCAAAGCCCCGATGCTAGACCATCGCAGAGACCATTTCTTCTTTCCACAAGTGCTTTCTTCTTTTTAAGAAGAAAGGCCTTAGCTACACCACAGGCCCATTCTCTTTGAGTATTTTATATAAAAACTATTTAATATTAATATGCTTCCCGAAATCATTTCCTCGGATGTGTCTCTTAAACTGGTTTACGGTCTGGGATTCATGTTTTTTACCCTGCTCATGGCTTCTGTGAGCGACCTGAAAAATCTCACCATAAAAGCAGAGTTCGTGAGCATGTGGATTGGCTTTTCGGTTCTCATGTTCGCCTATGATTTTTTCACTGTTGATTATCTATGGTGGAAATGGCTGCTGATAATTGCTCTGGGGGTCCTTTCATGGAAAGGTATAGGCAAGATATTCTCGCTTGCAAGGGCAGATGTTATAGCTGTATCTGCCGTCTGTTCAGTTCTTGAGATTCCGTACGTAATTTTGTTTTACATAATCCTCATTTTTGTAAATAAAATTGGTTCTTATCCATTAAAACTTTTTGGCAGGCATAACAAGTACCCCTTTATGCCTGTGATATGGTTCTCCCTTCTGATAATGATTTTCATTCTTGGAATTGCAAAATGGGATGCTCTGTTTGCTTTCCTTTGGCAGAAATAATTTTTTTCTCCAATCTTTCAAGTGCATAATTGCTTAAGGCCGAGATTGCCTCTATCCATTCTTCCTTGTAATCAAGAATTATCTTCTTGTCTACTCCCTCATCAACCAGTTTGTAGTTGGCGTGATAATTTTTGTCTCCTATATAACAACTTTTTATAAGTTCCAGAGAATCTTCCACCAAACTTCTGTATATATCAACAGCTCTTTCTGGGTTTTTATTTCTTAGTTTTTCTGCTTCCAAGAAAAGCTTCAAGAAATTTTGATATTCCATCAGTTAAATTTCAAGAGTAATTCATATAAAAGTAGGTTCGACTATTGCTGTTTACTTCGACATTTTTTGTTCAAAACTCAAATTTGGAGCCTCAGGTGGGATTCCCACGGGACCCGCAGGGGTCTCCATCATTCCTGATTCCCCCAACTATTGGGCAAACACGAAGTGTTTGCAAAACATTGGATATTTTTTGAATTGTTCAAGGGGAGAGTATACCCATAGGGAGGACGCAAACTGACGTAGGTTTCACCTACGTCTATCGACTCTGTCCCCTCCCTCGGGTTTCGAACCCACGACCTTTACCTCTTCGCTGGCCTATCGGCCATACCAAGGTAACGCTTCCAGCAGAGACACACACTGCGTGCGTGTCAGTCTACCGGCTGAGCTACTGAGGCATCTGCAAAAATTATTTTCTTTTCTTTATCTGGTCCCTGAGTTTAGGAACGCGTATAGTTCCTCCGCACTTCTCGCACTTCAC
>CAYYYO010000090.1:0-1911 GCA_964476295.1 uncultured archaeon
ATGATGAAAACAACTGTGGGACAGACCTTTACAAGCCATTCGAAGAGCAGCCGTGTGTCTCAGAGCAGGGAGCCCAGGCGGGTGGTTTCGACTTCTCGGCCACTGGGAGGTTCCTGACAAGCCCCTTGGGAATAGGTTCTCTTGGCGTTGTTGTTTTCTTAGTAGCAGGGTTGTTCGTCTGGGTAAAGAAAGGGAAGAAAAAGAAATAATCCCTCTTTTAAATATTTATATAGTTGAAACACGATTATTATAATCATGATTCAACAATTTATAAATAGAAAATTCGAGCTAAAAGTACTGGAAGAAAGGTACAAGAGCAAAAAGCCAGAATTTTTAATTCTATATGGAAGAAGAAGGGTAGGAAAGACAGAGCTTGTTCTTAACTTTATGAAAAATAAGCCCAGCATATACTTCCTTTCAGAAGAGAAAAGGGATGAAGAGAACAGAGAAGATATGCAAAAAATTATGGGCAATTTTTTGAAGGACGAGGAATTCAAACTGATAAAATTTGAGAATTGGAGCGACCTTTTCAAAGGGTTTTTAAAAAGAATAAAGAGGAGAACAATAATAATCATAGATGAATTTCCCTACCTTATGAAAGAGAACCCTTCAATAACTTCTGAATTCCAGAAAATATGGGATATGCATGTCAAATCAAATGTCATCCTGATCCTCATAGGCTCTTCAATAAGCATGATGGAAAAGCTTTTGGGAGTTAAGTCACCTCTCTACGGCAGAAGGACAGGACAGATAGAGATAAAGCCCATCAGCATCTTTGAAGTGAAAAAATTTCTTCCAAAATACACAACAGAAGATTGTATAAATGTTTACGGGTGTGTGGACGGAATACCGCTTTATTTGAACCAGTTTGATGGCAAAAAAACATTTTACGATAACATCAGGGACGTATTTTTAAGAAGGGACAAAATGCTCTACAGTGAGGCAGAGATACTTCTCAAGCAGGAATTCAGGGAACCGGCGAATTATTTTTCAATTTTAAAGGCAATTTCCTTTGGCTACACGAGACATGGGGAAATTGCAGATTACACAGGCATAGACAAAACTGCAGTAACCAAGTACATTCAAAACTTGGAAAAAGTTAGGATAGTGAGGAAAGAGTATCCAGTCACAGAGAAAAAGGAAAAAAGAAAGAGTGCAAGGTACTCCTTCACAGATAACTACTTCAAGTTTTGGTTCAGGTTCATATACCCAAACAAAACTTCAATAGAGATGGAGAACTACAGAAGCGTCCTTAACACAATAAAAGAGAATTACAGCACATATATGGGGCAGCCATTTGAAAAGGCATGCAAAGAATTTTTATGGAGAAAAAAGCCATTTTCCTTTACAGAGTGTGGGAGATGGTGGCATAAGGACAAAGAGATAGACCTTGTAGCTCTTGGAAAGGAGAAGACAGGATTCTTCGAATGCAAATGGAAGAGATTGTCTACAAGGGATGCAAAGAGGATATTGAAAAAACTCGAAGAAAAATCCGATTCATTTAAAGGAAATAAAGTTTTTGGATTAATCGCAAAGAATATTGAAGATAAGGAAAAGTTAAGGAACGAAGGATATTATGCTTTTGATTTAAGAGATCTCTAATTCTTTTTATTTTTTAAAAACCTAAAATTATATATGCCCTCTAATACGGAACTGATAGAAAAGCTGAAAGCAGACGTTCTCAGGAGTGAAGAAGTTGAAAGGGCCCTTCAGAAAGCTCCGAGAGAACTCTTTGTTCCTGAAGACCTGAAAGAGAGGGCCTACGAGGATTTCCCCCTTCCCATAGGGCAGGGTCAGACAATTTCCCAGCCATGGACAGTTGTTTTCATGACAGAAATGCTTGACGTTAAAGAAGACCACAAGGTTTTAGAGGTTGGGGCCGGCTCCGGCTGGCAGGCAGCCATTCTCGGT
>CAYYYO010000091.1:0-1909 GCA_964476295.1 uncultured archaeon
TCCCTCTGGGCCCGCCAAAAATTTAAAAACCTTTCAACCCATAATCTACTGTTAGAAATGCTCCCGTAGTCTAGAAAGCCTTTCTCTTTTAAAAAAAGAGAAATCCTTTATGGAAAGAGAAAAATATTGGCTTGGGCAATGGCTAAGGATGCGAGCCTCTCGTAAGCTTTTTAGAAAAAAGCTTAACCAAAAACTGAACTCTTTGGAGAGAGCTCGAGACCCGGGTTCAAAAAGAGACCCTTTTCTTTTTCAGAAAAAGAAAAGTTCCTCTATTTTGGAATTGAAATTCCAAAATTTGAAACCAAAGGTTTCAAATTCCCCAAAAGAAAAACTTTAGGGATGTATAAAAATCCCGGCGGGAGCACCACATTTTCTATTTAAAAAAAGCTCTGAGAGGAGAAAAAAGCCATATTTATATATGTATGTTCCTAATACTCAAGAAAGAGGTTTTTGTAATGACAAAAGGAGTAGTAAAGTTCTTCAACATTATGAAACATTTCGGTTTCATAACAGGCGAAGACGGAAAGGACTACTTTGTCCATGAGAGCGGTCTGAAGAAAGGCACTTCAATCACCGAAGGTGATGAGGTTTCTTTTAAGATAGTTAACGGTGACAAAGGTCCAAAAGCTGAAGAAGTTGAAAAAATAAAAGAGTAGTGGAGTATCTCTATTTTTCTTGTGTTTTTATTTTACAAGAATAGATGAGAGAATTATTTCTTAGCATCCACTATAAAGATGTGATTGAATGAAATTTGAAGATTTGAAAATAAATAAGGATATTGTAAAGGACTTGAAAAGACATAATATAGTTGAACTCACGGAGGTTCAGAAAAGGGTCATACCGCTTATTCTGAATGAAAGGGATGTCATTGTCCAGTCGGAAACAGGGAGCGGAAAGACAATCGGCTTTGCTGTTCCGACAATAAATGAAGTGAACCATCTTAAAGCAATTCAGGTTCTTGTTATAGTTCCTACAAGAGAGCTGGCAAAGCAGGTTGCAAACGAGTATATAAAGTTTTCAAGGGCCAAAATGCTTGTAACTGTAGTTGTTTACGGTGGAGTTGGAATAGCAGAACAGATACACAAGTTAAAAAACGCTGACATAGTTGTTGGAACGCCGGGAAGACTGCTTGACCTCCTTAGAAGAGGTTCAATGGATCTTTCTAAGTTGAAGCATTTGATAATAGATGAGGCCGATAGACTTCTTGACATGGGGTTCATAAGAGATATAAACGCCATAATGAGGTATATTCCAGATAAAAGACACAGTATGATGTTTAGTGCCACGATAAACTCAAGAGTTATGGACCTGGCAGACAGGTATCTCAGAAATCCTGTGAAAGTGATACTTAAAAATGTACTTAAAGAGGGTATACTGAAGCAATATTATTACAACGTAAGAGAAAATGAAAAGGTAAGAATCCTAACTCACATACTGAAAAACGAGAAGAGAGGACTCACTCTGGTTTTTTGCAATACCAAGAGAAAGACAAAAATGGTTGCCTATCTTCTCAGAAAAAATGGGATAAAGGCGGATTGCATGAACGGCGATATGACCCAGAGCGCAAGGGAAAAAACCTTGGAAAAATTCTCGAAAGGAATCGTAGATGTTCTCGTGGCTACTGATGTTGCGGCAAGAGGGCTTCACGTGGAAGATATAACACTTGTCATAAATTATGACCTTCATGATGAAATTGAGTCATACACGCACAGGATTGGAAGGACAGCAAGAAATGGAAAGAAAGGAACTGCAATCATACTGCTTTCTACCAAAGACCACACAAAGATGCGAAAACTGATAAGCAAATATGGAAACAGGATAGAACTGCGCCGATGATCTTAAATTTAAGTATTTTTCCCCATATTTTATTTTTCATGAGAGTCCAAAGTATGGATTATAATGAGGTTGC
>CAYYYO010000092.1:0-1880 GCA_964476295.1 uncultured archaeon
AAACTCTTCAGTTATTCTGACTCTTAATGAAGAACCTTATTTTTTCTTCTTGAGCTTCACAAGAGGAAAGTTCCTTTTCTGCTTGGATGTTTGTGGATACCCTTGTATAGATGGCACGGTTCATAATTATACCCCTAAGGCTTAACAGATTAGACATACATTTCTTATTCTATTCCTATAATCAATTAATAAATTTTGGGCAGCATTAAAATTACGAAGTATTCTGTTAAGCCTATACTCACTTATAACAATTTGAGAGCAAAAGAACCAGATTCCCATGTTTATTCGCTCAGGGTTTAAATTATTCGCAAGTGAATTATTAACAATCCAATTTGCTACTTGTTGTCTATTTAATTGGGGATTATTAGATAGAATTCTCACACTTCTTTCCACCCAAACATCGATAGGTTGTAAAAGCTGTCTATTTTGAACATTCTGGAGATTAATCGTCATTACATCTACCAAATCTCTAAGAAAGAATGAGGCAATTTTACCTCCTATGCCACGAATGTCTTTTACTAAATTGAAAGCAGGTTGGGCATTTTGATTTTGCGTAATCAGGGTGTGAAGATAACTTGTAAAAGTTGAATTTTGGTGGATATTATTATTTATTACTACCTCGATTAGTGAATACGATTGATTAAGATTTCGGAGATTATTGGGATTTGTTGATGGGTAAAGAGGATTATTTTTAGGATTTAATCCTTGATTATTAAGTAATTGGCTAAAATGTTGCCAAATCATATTGATTACGTTCTGATTAAAATTATTATTCTGTTGTCTGCAATAAATTAGAGCATCTACTCCTGCATGAAAAAAATCTGGACGTCTTCCCTGTCTTTCAAAAGCATATCCCTCTAAAAAAATAGCCAAAGAATCCCAAATATCTCTGGAATGGTTAGGATACTTCCTCCATAAAGGGAGCATAAACATTTCTCTAAAAAAGCAACTAACATCCTGAAAGAATTGCAACCATTGTTGAATATGATTCATTTTTTAGCCTTTAGCCATTTATCGATATCCTCTTTCCTAAATCTCCACTTTTTACCAGCCTTCAAAGCTGGGATTCTCCCTTTCTGTGCCATCTTATAGATGGTATGGACACTAAGCCTTAAATATTCAGCTACTTCTTCTAAGGTCATTAATTTTTCCAACTTGTCAGATTTGTTTTTATTTCCCATAGGCCTCTAAAATTTCAAAGTTATCTTCCCATTTTTTAAACTTTGGCAAAGGATAAACTTCGTCACTCTTTCTTCTGTAACCAGCTAAGTTGATATGGTATTTTCCAATGTTTTTTCCTTTTTTATTTTGAGAAGCAATCTTTACAAGTTCTTCCGAAGGAATTACCCAGTATTTATCCAATTGTTCAGAATAAAAAATAAAGAAATAATTTTTTCTGGGATTAATAATTTCCATTGCAGCAAATCTTCCTGCATCGTAAGGTTTGCAATCTTTTGACCGAGCCTTTATTTGAATATCTATATATACAGGTGTTCCATTAATATTTTTCCTAATTACACAATCAATTTGTTGATCATCAACCAAGGGGATATACACATCAAATCCCCGTTTTAATAACTCAGCTATAGCTATAAATTCCTGCCTTTTCCCGAAAGAAGCTAATCTTCTAAACTTTCTTAGTTTCTTTTTACCTTTCATAGCACTTATTAGTATAATAAAGTATTTCCTAAAAGTCAAATAAAACACCCTCTCCTCCCTCTCCCGAGCCGAGCAGGTTCTTTTAATAAGAGAAAGAATTGACTCAATAAAATATTCCAAAAAGAGAATCAGGGTAAACTTTAAATATTCCTTAAATCTCAATAACTTAAACCATCTTCAACAAAGTTCTGGTTCCACCTACGAAGTGGGAAAAAGGCGCT
>CAYYYO010000093.1:0-1873 GCA_964476295.1 uncultured archaeon
GAATATTTTGAAGAAACAGATGGACTTGTGGCAAAAATAACCAACCCATGGGACAATACAAAAAAAATCATTCTCCTATCAGGAATAAAGTTTGAAGGAACAAAATCCTGTATTCTTGGATTAACTCAAAAGTATGAAAAACTTTTAAAAGGATTCAGCAAAAACAGAGATTTTTACAAAGTGATAAGAGGATTGGACAGAGATGGAGACGGAAAAGTTGATGACATAAAAATTTTAGAATAACGGAATTATTTTATCAATCCATATCCAATTAATCTCCATCTGCCGCCTATTTGCCTGAAGACTGCAACTTTATCTTTCTTTTCTGCACATATTGGGGCTTTTAGATTTATTTCAGCGCTGTCTTCTCTCGCAGAGGTAACTAATCCAACTGTTCGTCCTGTTCCGGACGCTATCATCAGGGGCTCATTCGTGGAAATTTTTTCAACTTCTATATTTTCTTTAGTGCCTACAACTCTTTCAAGCAAATGGGTTTCGAGAACAATTTTATTCCATACCGGAGGAAGTTTTCCTTCCAGGCCAGCAATATTTCCGGTGAGATAATCACTTTTAGTGAGGGAGGGGTCAAGCTTTGTTCCAACGCCTATCAAACCACCTGGTCCAGCTTCTTTTATTCTTTCCCCAAACCTGTGCAACGTAGTTATCTCTGTTTTCAGTGGAGTGTACTCACCTTTTATTTTTGCTCCAGGTCTTATCTCTATCTTATCTCCCACTTTAAACATCCCTTTCACCAAAGAGCCGCCAATAACGCCGCCGACTATCTTGCTTATTTCAGTGCCGGGTTTGTTGACATCAAAACTTCTTGCTATGAACATCTTTGGCTCAGATTTTATATCCCTCTCCGGCGTAGGAATATAATCCTCTATTGTTTGAAGAAGGGCATCTATGTTTACCCTTTGAAGGGCAGATACAGGAACAACAGGGGAATTCTCGGCAACGGTTCCCCTGACAAACTCTTTTATCTGCCTGTAATTCTCAACAACTTTTTCCCTGCTTACAAGGTCAATTTTATTCTGTACAATAATTATTTTTTTTATGCCAACTATGTCTAAAGTCATTAAATGCTCTGCGGTTTGCGGCTGCGGACACTTTTCATCTGCGGCTATTATCAAGAGGGCCCCATCTATAAGGGACGCTCCAGAAAGAACAGTGGCCATCAATGCATTGTGTCCGGGAGCATCAACAAAGGATATTGTCCTGAGGGGTTCTGTGTCTCCAAAACAGGTGGGGCATTTCTTCGTGGGACAGTAACAGTTCGGTTCCTTGCACTTTGGGCATTTGTAAACAGTGCATTCCGCGTAGCCCAACCTTATGGTTATGCCTCTCTTTATCTCTTCACTATGGACATCTGCCCATTTTCCTGTTAGTGCCTCAACGAGAGTTGTTTTTCCGTGATCGACATGACCAAACAAACCAATATTCACTCCGCCTTCCTGTCCCCTCTTGACCAAATAAACACCTCTAAATTATGAGTATGTTTTAGATTTAAAAAGATTATAAACCAAGAATATTATCGATTTTTTCGTCAAATTTTCTTTTCCTCTCTTCAATACTTTTAACATACCTTTCCGTATCTCTATCATTGGTATGAAAAACTATGTAATTTCCAATCCCTATTAGTGCTTCCATAGAATGCAGGAACTGACCATCAAGATTTCCCTGAGGAATATCTTCATCATTGAATTCTTCACACTCACTCTTGAAATAATTGAAGGCTTTATAAGCACTCTTCAGAGAAACATTTCTCCCTTTCATCACTTCATTATAAACCCTTTCTGAAAAATCTTTCATATAAAGAATTTGGCAAGAAGTTTTAAATATTTACTCTTTTGGTTTTTCTTCTTTCTTTGGC
>CAYYYO010000094.1:0-1871 GCA_964476295.1 uncultured archaeon
CTTTTAATAAACTTTCGTATCTGGCCTTTTCTGTATGTTTTCTCCGAACTCGAGATAGGGCTTCTTCTGGAACCCGAGCATTCTTGCCATTATATTTGATGGGAAGACATCAACTATCACGTTAAAGGTCTGCACCTGGTCATTGTAAAGGTATCTCTGCCTTGCAATTTCATCTTCCATTTTCCTTATAGAATCCTGAAGCTCCTTGACATTTTCACTCCCCCTGACATTAGGATAGTTTTCCATCACCGCAAATATTCTCCCAAGCAGGTTTCTTGATGTGGCGTCTGCCTTGCGAAGGTCATCTGGCGTTGCCACCGGCATCTTCCTGAGTTTGGTTATTTCCGTGAAGACGCTCTTCTCGTATTTGAGATAGCTTTTGGTTGCATCCACAAGCTGTCCTATCATGTCAAACCTTTTCTTCATAGCAACCTTTATCTGGTTGTAAGTGTTTTCTATAGCGTTTTTAAGAGAAATTAGCCTGTTATAAACAAACACCGCATAAAGGGCTATCAACCCAAAAATGAGAATTACCGCGATTATAACAATCATATTCAAACTTTGTTTTCCATGTTTTTAAATCTATCTGAAGCCTCCCCCGCCACCACCGAAACCTCCTCCAAAGCCGCCGCCTCCCGACCAACCACCTCCGCCAGAGTGCGTGAGAGAGGAATACCTGGATGACGCTGTTCCAGATATGTTGTACGGGCTTATGTAATCAAGGTCTGGAGAATCTATGTTGGGAACTTCTATCTTAAACTCTTTCATTGCCTTTAAAACGTTCTTTGCTGAACCCAGAGCAGTGGCATAAACCAGCCATTCGCCCCATGAATTCAGGTCCTGTGGAGAATACTTCTTTATGAGGGAATAATTTTTAAGGAGATTTCTGAAGGATGACCACATGGCTCTTTCTTTTGCATATTCTTTCTTGTACCTTCCAAACGTGTAAAAGTCATAGACAAAAACAGACAACAAACCTGTAGCTCCATAGGAAATTAAAACTTTGCATGCATCAGTTAGAACAGGAAAGAAAATTAACACTCCTAATCCTAAACCAATTATTACAGAGAACATAACCTTTACTAAAATGCCTCCAGTATTATCATAAGCTTTTGGAGCACCTGCTTTTTCTATGTCTTTAAGTACGTCCTTTACTTTCTTCAAAAGTGTTATATCTCTTGTGCGCTTTACTTTTTCTTTCACTTTCTTAAAAGAAAGTGTATTTCCCTCTCCAAACAATTTTTTCAATTTTTTCATAGATTCATAGACTTTTCTTTCGTAAGAGTCTAATTTTGGAAGTTTACCCGTGAATATCAGTTTATCCCTGTCTATCTTCCATACACCCTTTCTTGCAAGGTCAAGTATTGTTGACACAGTCCCCTCATCTTCCATTTTATAAGGGTCTCCGTAAAAGATGTAATTTACAAGATATGGCTTTCTCTTTGTGGGAGGATAGTGCAGAACAGAGGGAACATCCGGAAACTCTAACTCTTTTCCAAAGATGGAATATATTATAAGCAGAATTAATGTAAAAAGAATGAACAATAAAACTAAGAAATATGTGCTGTGCAGGAGATTTGGTATAAGATAACTTGATTTGAAATCAGAAGGATATTTACCTGGCCTATGAATGTATATTCCATCTTCTGAAACCTTGTCTCTGGAAACGACAAGATTTACTTCTAACATACCGCCTTTTTTTACTGTATTTTCATAAAGTGAAGGGAATGTGAAGAAATCATCTGCGTTTTCTGCAACTACGTTTATTCCCTTAACATCTATCTTAAAATCATCAAAAACTTTCCATTGGATGTAGCAGTAGTCATCATAACATACATAAGGTTTTGGTATCTCATATTTTATTTTCATAA
>CAYYYO010000095.1:0-1665 GCA_964476295.1 uncultured archaeon
CTGGGTAACCCAACCAAAAATTATAAGAAAGGTCTTTGTATTCCCCAAAGAAAAATATTGTGGAGAAGATCCACCCCCCGCTACCAATTCTGACTGTTTGCTTCAAAAATAAATAATTTAACTACGAAATCTTTTTTCTATGAAAAAAATAAAGGCATACCTTGCAAACCAATTTGGATTTTCTGAAACTGGGAGATATATTTTAGATACTCTAATTATACCTGAAATAGAAAAAATCGGAATTACTGTATTTGATCCTTTTAAAGGGTGTGAAAAAGAATTAGATCTCGGGTATTTATCACAGTTAGAAAGGTATGAAGATGTGGTAAAATACTGGGACAAGTTCAGTAAGAAAATTGCACCAATTAACAATGAGTTTATGCATAATTCTGATTGCCTTCTTGCAATTCTGGATGGAGGACACTCTGTTGATGACGGGGTAGCAAGTGAGATAGGATATTATGCTGGGATTAAAAAAGGTCCTATTTTTGCCTTAAGGAGCGATTTCAGGTGCGGAGAAAATATCGCAGTTAGCATAAATCCACAAATATTAGGTTACATCTTACAAAGTGGTGGTACTTTAGTAGACGGACCAAATGCGATAGAAAGATGGTTTTCTGAAATAAAGAAATGGTATGATCAGAAAGTTGGACTAGATGATTGAGTCATAAACGTAAATTCTGATTTATGCAAGCTAATTATTCTTAGCATACCATTCTCTAATTATTTCTTTGGCTTCATTATTGTCCCTGAACTTGAACTCCAGGTTAGACCAGCCCAAGAAGCAGTAGCCATCAACCTTGCCCCATGTTTCCTCCATGAAGATTTTAAAAATTTCTGCCTGTGTATCCTTGCTAACTCTTGACCTCTCGGCCCCCAGCTCTCCAAAGAAAAATCCCTTCAGACCGTATCTCTCTTTAAGTTCATTTCCTTTCTCAGCTGCCCTCCTCATGTGCTCCCTCAGCTCCTGATATGTGGGGTCGCTCCACATAATGTCAAAAGCCAGATAGTCATATCCTGATATATTTCCAATTTTTTCGGGACCAATGTCAGCCAGTTTCAAAACAAGATTTCCCGAGAAAACCTGCCTCAGATCCTGAGATTTGTTGATCCATTGATCAGCCAGATTCCCGTTCACAAACATAAGGTTCGGCTCGTTTAAGGGGGAATAAAATTCAACTTTCTCCCTTTCTGCGATTTCTGCCCAGTGCAAAGCTATGCTGTAAAGTTCATCCACATAATCTGGATTGTTATACCTGTTCTCCGGCTCGCCTGTTTCCGTGGGCTTTCCTCCCGCGTTCACTTCAAGGAAAACAGCCAATCCCGCGCGGTGGGCTTTCTCAACCATCTCAATAATCCTGCTTTCCGGAACATCTTCCTTCACTTTTCCATCCCAGCCAACGCTGTAAAGAGGGCAGATTCTGATGCCATTGATGTTCAGGGACTTCAGCTCCTCTATTTCCTTCTCATCTAAAGAATACATGCAGTTCTCGCTGGAAACAAATTTCAAAAAAGTTATATTCTGACTCTGGTACTGAAGCAGAAATTTTTTGCTTTCCATTCTTTCCTTTTCCTGAACAAAATAAACAATAACAACTGCAAGAATTATCAAGACTCCGACAAAGACAAAAACTTTTCTGTTCACAATTAAAATTGATTTTTTTT
>CAYYYO010000096.1:0-1602 GCA_964476295.1 uncultured archaeon
ATTTTCCTCCTCGAATTTTCCAAGAGGCCCTTTCATAAAAACTGTTTCTGCCTTTTTTATCTCCTCAGAATATTTTTCTATAGTACCCTCGCCTATATCCAGAATTTCATTATTCACGGGAAGTTCTTCCACGCTTATCTCCCTTCTTCCGTTATCGTTTACTGCCAAATCAATTGGAGTTTCTATCCTTTCAATAAACTTCTTTATTTCTTGTGTAACTTTTTCCTTCTCTTTCAGAATTTCATCTTCCTTTCCCAAATTATAGCCTTTTGCCTTCAGGCAGAGAAGGCCAAATATCCCTCCGGAAAGAATTTTCTCTGCGAAATCAAGAATAGGAATATAATCTTCTGGCTTTGCTCCGCCTAAAATACAGAGCATTTTACCTTTCTTTAAATTATTCAGAGCGTAAAGTTCTCTTTCCATTACCCTTCCTATGCATGAAGGAAGAACTTTAGCAAAACTAACAACAGAAGTCTGGTTTCTGTGGGCAACAGAAAAGGCATCGCTCACGAAAAGGTCAAAATATGGCGAGAGAGCTTTTACCATTCTGTTGTTTTCCGAAGGCCTGAAGTCATCTTCATCTGACCTGACGTTTTTCAGAAGTATGATATCTCCGCTTTTCAGATTCTTTATTTTTGAAATTGTTTCCTCTCCAATTAAATCATCAACGTAATTCACTTTAACTATTTGAGAGAGAAGTTTTGCATGTTCTTCCATAGATTCTGTGTAATCTTTTTTTCCGGGCCTTCCCTGATGCGCCAGAACAGCTACCTTTGATCCTTTTTCTGAAAGCTCTTTAAGAGTTAGGGCATGCTGTCTTATCCTTTCATTCATCTGGATTTTTCCATTCACAACAGGAGAATTTAAATCAATTCTGACCAGAACTTTTTTATCCTTCAGGTCAAAGTCATCAAGAGTTTTAAACCTGCCAACGTTAGTTTCAAGCATATTAAAATTTTAGTTAAAATTTAATTTAAAGGTGCTTGGCCATTATTTTCAGAACATCAACCATTCTGTTGGAGTATCCGTACTCATTGTCGTACCAGCCCAGAACCTTTACCATGTTCCCATTGGCTCTTGTGCTTAGGCCATCGATTATGCAGGAATGAGGGTTTCCTATTATGTCTGATGAAACAATCTCTTCTTCCGTGTATTTCATTACTCCTTTCATCTTCCCTTTTGAAGCTTTCATAAAGGTTTTGTTAACCTCCTCTGATGTTACGCTCTCATTCAATTCGGCAACAAAATCCACGATCGATCCATCTGCCACCGGGACACGCATTGCTATTGCATCCAGTTTTCCTTTCATCTCAGGCAGGACTTCGCAAACTGCCTTGGCGGCCCCTGTAGTAGTTGGTACGATGGACATGGCAGCTGCCCTCCCCCTTCTCCATTTCTTGTGCGGCCCGTCAAGAATTCTCTGGTTACCTGTGTAAGCATGAACCGTAGTCATAAAGCCTTTTCTTATTCCGAAATTGTCATTGAGAACCTTAACTATTGGGGCAAAGCAGTTGGTTGTGCAGGAAGCATTGCTGACAATTTTTTGCCTTTTCAGCTTGTGGTCGTTTACTCCTTTCACTACTGTAATATCGGGGTCCTTTG
>CAYYYO010000097.1:0-1585 GCA_964476295.1 uncultured archaeon
CCACAGGAGCTAAGCCATTTATTCCTCCAATTGAAGGAGCTGAACTGAAAAACGTTTTTACACTTAGGACAGCAGAAGATGCCAGAAAAATAAGGGAATCGCTTTCAGAAGCCAAGCGGATAGTAATAGTGGGAGGAGGAATGATAGGCGTCGAACTTGCATCACTTCTTGCAGGCAGATTTGATGTTACAATAATTGAGTTGCTCCCAAAAATATTCTACACAAGTTACGATGAGGAATTTTGCAGCGAAGTTGAGAAACTGCTGAAAGAAAAAGGGATTAATCTCCTGACGGGAAAAAAAGTTGAAAAAATTCTGGGTGACGAGAAAGTAAAATCTGTTATAGTAGAAGGGGAAGAGATAGAAACAGATATTGTGCTTCTCTTTACTGGTATAAGGCCGGAGGATGAACTGGCCAAAAAAATGGGAATAGAAACAGGAAAATTTGGCATAAAGACAGACAAACATATGAAAACAAATCTGGATAATGTTTATGCTGCAGGAGACTGTGTTGAGAGCGTTTCTATAGTAACTGGAAAACCGACACCCAGCGGTCTGGTGTCCACTGCCATTTCCCAGGCAAAAGTGGCTGCAATGAACATCTGCGGAGTTGAAGCGGAATTTCCCGGAGTCACAAATCCCTCCATCACAAAGATTTTTGATATCACGCTGGGAAGAGCAGGATTCATACAGAAGCAGGCCGAGTCAGAGGGAATAAAGGTCAAGGTAGGCACATTTGAAGGATTGACAAAATACGACACGCAGAAAGACCCGAGGCCCATGAAGGTTAAGCTGATATTCAATGAAAAAGAAGAAGTCATAGGAGGAGAAATACTGGCCAATGGCAACTTTGTGGCACCATTCATAGATTTCTTATCTTTTGCTATTTCAAAGAAAATTACTTGTAATGAACTTAAGAATTTACAATACAGCGCCCACCCAGAGCTGACTCCGTTGCCATTCTTCCATCCCATAGTGTCTGCATGCGAGCAGATAGAGTGAGTTTATGATAAAAGTTCTCAGGTTGGGGCACAGGTTGGACAGGGATTCCCGCATATCAACTCATTGCGGTTTGGTTGCGCGTGCATTCGGGGCAAAAGAAATAATTTTTTCAGGAAAATATGACAAAAAAATGATAGAGTCCGTTGAGAAAGTATCCGATGAGTGGGGAGGGCCTTTTTCTGTAAAGTATGAAAAAAACTGGAGAAAGGTAATACAGAGTTTCAAGGGAATAAAGGTTCACTTAACAATGTATGGCATTCCGATACAGGATAAGATACAGGATATACGTAAAAAAAGAAATGTTCTTGTGATAGTGGGAGGAAAAAAAGTCCCGGGCGAAGTTTACACTCTTGCTGACTACAACATAGCTGTCACAAACCAGCCCCACTCAGAGGTGGCGGCCCTGGCAGTTTTCCTTCATGAGTATTTTCAGGGCAGGGAGCTTGCAAAGAAATTTAAGAGAGCCAAGATGAAAATAGTCCCCCAGGAAAGGGGGAAGAAAGTAATCAGGATGTAATTCCTTCTATGGTATAAAGTGTAAAATTCTTGTTTCTTTCGCTTACCGTTGCATAAACTTTCATGTC
>CAYYYO010000098.1:0-1570 GCA_964476295.1 uncultured archaeon
AGCTCAGGAAAGTGGAAGGAATCGGGGATGTCATGGCAAAAAAAATTAGGAAAGTTCTCATAGAGAAGTATGAAGAGTAAAATTTAATTTATGTTATGTGTAAATAACATAAAGTTTAAATATATGTTAAGTATAAATAACATATATGAATATTGAAGACATAATCGACTACAATGAATGGTGGGAAACTGGCAAAGTTCCTGAAAGGCTCCTGAAACCTTACAAAAGAGCAATGTTTCCTGAAATAAAAGAGCAACTGAAGCGAAAACAGGTTATAACGTTAGTTGGCATGAGAAGAGTTGGAAAAACAACGTTGCTTTATCAGTTAGTGAATCACCTCATAAAAAAAGGTGTAAACCCAAAACATATCCTATATTTCTCCTTTGATGAGCATCCAGAGGTGCATGTAAAGGATGTTTTGGACATGTATGAAAGGGAGATTCTGCTCTCAAGATTCAATGAAATAAAAGAGAGGGTCTACGTATTTCTGGATGAAATTCAAAAGGTAAAAAACTGGGAAGGGGAGGTAAAGAAACTTTACGACCTGAAATACAAAATTAATTTTTTGGTCTCTGGTTCTGCATCGCTCTTCATAAGGAAAAAAACCAAAGAAACTCTCACGGGCAGGATAATAGAAAATATAATGCCTCCACTGTCTTTTAAGGAATTTCTTGGGATTAAGGGAGTGAAAATTTCCAATGCTAAAATTGAAATGAAAAAGCTATCAATTCTCTTTGAAGAATATCTCAGAAGGGGAGGGTTTCCAGAATTTGTAGAAGAGAATGATGCGGAATTCATTAAAACACAGATAAAGGAAATAGTGGTTGATAGAATCATATACCAAGATATTCCTGAAGTTTTTGGCATAAGAGAACCTTCCAAAATACTCGGCATTGTAAAACTTATCTCCAGCAATCCGGGGATGATTGCAAACTACGATGCAATTGCAAAGGATTTTAACACAACAAGGCAGAGCATTTCGAACATTATGGATTATCTTGAAGAAACATTTCTTGTCAGAAGGGTTTATAACTTCTCCAAGAATTTTCTGGCTTCTGAAAGAAAATTAAAGAAATGGTATCTTGGAGATCATTCGATTGTTAATTCTTATGGGAAAGATGTGAAAAAGGGGAAACTTGTAGAGAACGTTGTAATAAACCATCTTAACGCAAAATTTTTCTGGAGAAACCCACAGAAAGATGAGGTCGATGTCATCATTGATGAAAGCGGCATAATTCCGATTGAAGTTAAATACAAGTTGAACATATCAAAACAGGATTTTAGTGGGATTGTAAAGTTTTGCAAAAAATTTAAACTTGATTCTGGGATCATGCTGACAAAGAGTATTGAAAAAATAGAGCATGTAAAAAAAGTAAAAATAAGACTCATTCCTGTTGAAAAGTTTCTGTTGAACATAAAAATATAATTTTCAGTTTTTATTGTTTTCTGACGTATAATTATTGTGGTGAAATGAAGCTTCCAAAAGCCATCGTGGGAATAGATCCGGGAACCACTTCTGCAGTGGCGGTTGTAAACCTCAAGGGCAAGGTACTGGCACTTGAGAGCAGGA
>CAYYYO010000099.1:0-1509 GCA_964476295.1 uncultured archaeon
TCGCAGTAAGAAGGAGAAACTTATTTGGAAAACCATCCTCTTTTTTCTGCAATTTTCTAATATTCTTCCATCTATTAGTATTTTGGTTCCTGTATTTGTGAGCTTCATCTATTACAAATAGATCATACTCTTCTGCAATTTTCTTTAGTTCGGCTTCTTTTAAATTCTGAAAAATGCCCAAGGAGAGAAATGACATTTTACCGAGGAATTTCTTCCCAGAGGAATCGTATATTTCGTAAACTTTATGGTTATTGAAATCTTTCACAAGTTTCTTAACATTTCCACTTAAGAAATATTCAGAGGTGATTAACAATTCTTCCCATTGGGGTATTATTGAGGTGGTAAAATAAGCATAACAGAAGGTGATTTTCCATTGGGTAACCATGTTGGTGTTTTCCGTTCAAGAATTCTTCTATTACTGCAGAAGCCATGAAACTTTTCCCAAGCCCAACAGAATCGGCAAGAATGACGCCATTATAAAAATTAGTCTTGTCAGTAGCATTTACCACACCAACAAGCTGGAATTCCATAAGGATATCTTTTTTGAGAAGATTTAACACTCTTCCCTCAAACCATCTATAAACCAGTAGTTTAAACAGGGTTTGAGGATCTATTAGAGTACCAATTTTTGGATAAGGGCTTTCTGGAAATATTCCAGACATATCAATAACTTTCAATAAATCTTCTCTGAATTCTACCGCTTCATTCCACAATTCATCGAACCACTGATTTAAATAAAGAACTTCTTCACGTGAAGTAAGTAATACATTTAACTCCTTATTTCTTGTTAATCCTTCAGCAGTAAAATTGGAGGAACCTACTATTGCCAAACCCGGTGATCCATATATCTCTTCAGGTTTAGTCAAAAATAGATAGAGTTTAGCATGCATCCTAGATTTATCAAAGAGTTTTACTTCGATTACTTTATTTGCAACAAAATCTCTTAGATTTCTAAGCTGTTGTATTTGTTTTTCTGTAAGCTTAGTCTTTTGTAAATCTTCGATCATCATCTGTTTAAACCGCTCCCTTAAATTATAACCCTCGACTAACTCCTCTTTAGTTGGATATGTTGTTTCGTTTCCCATCACAATTTTTAAGAAAGGCAATTTTTCGTAATTATCTGGAAAATCCTCTTTTACTAACGAAAAACCGCTAAGGAAAAAATAACCAATAGCAAATTTTGCCTCCTTAGATTTTTTTAATTGGTCTTTTATAACCCTTATTAATTCTCTTCCTGGAGTATTATCGATGATATTAGGGGCTATTTTATCATTCATACTAACCGCAATAAATACATAATGCTTTAGTTAAAAATTCTTTTCTTCTCCCAATTCAATGAATTTTTTCAATAAGGCGCTGGGAGCAGGATTTGAACGTATTAACAAATCTCACTGCAAATCGACAAAATGCAACAAAAAAGATTGCTACACCTTTTCCTGCGGGTTTCGGCTAGGAGTTTGTTGCCTTCTGGCGCCTTCTCTCCTCCACTATTTTTTCTATTACGATAAT